>JALTMS010000188.1 GCA_027001345.1 Acidobacteriota bacterium
CTGGCCGGCTTCGTCGAACTCGTCGAACCTCCGCGGAGTGCCGGCACCGGGCCCGAGGAGGTAGACCAGGATGGCCCGGAAACCGAGCCGAACCAGGGCTTCTGAACACTCCCCTTCCCTCGTCGCCGTGATCCTCGCCGCCGGCGAGGGCAAGCGCATGAAGTCCGCCCTGCCCAAGGTATTGCACCCCGTGGCGGGCCGGCCGATGGTCGAACACGTGGTGCTCGCCGCCCGACAGGCCGGGGCGAGTCGGATCGTCGTGGTGGTCGGCCACGGGGGCGAAGCGGTCGAACAGGTGCTGCGCGAGCGTCTCGACACCACCGACCTGCGCTTTGCCGTCCAGCAGCAGCGCCGGGGCACCGCCGACGCGGTCTCGGCGGCCGCGGGGCACCTGCGGGGCGCCCGGGGTGAGGTGCTGATTCTCTGCGGTGACGTCCCCTCCCTGCCCGGCCGAGCGCTCGGAAATCTCGTCCGCCGGCACCGCAGACGCCGGGCGGCATTGACCGTACTCACCGCGGCCCTCGACGATCCCACCGGCTACGGCCGGATCGTGCGCAATGCCGAGGGTGCGATCGAGGCGATCGTCGAGCACCGGGACGCGAGCGAGCAGCAGCGGGCGATTCGAGAGATCAATACCGGCACCTACTGCGCGAACTGGCCGGCACTGCGCCGCGCGCTGGGGCGCATCCGCCCGGACAATGCCCAGGGCGAGTACTACCTGACCGACGCGGTGCGTGAAGTGCTGGCCGAAGGACAGCGGGTCGATGCCTGCTTGCACCAGCGCCCGGAAGAGGCGCTGGGAGTCAACAGCCGACAACACCTGGCAGCAGCCCACCGGGTGCGTTCGGCCCAGGTGCTCGACGCCCTGATGGCCAGGGGCGTGACGATTCTCGATCCGACCTCGACCTGGATCCACGATACGGTGCGAATCGGGCGGGACACGGTGATCCACCCCGGTGTCTGCCTCGAGGGGAACACCCGCATCGGCAAGCGGTGCGTGGTGCGCAGCGGCTGCCGGCTGACCGACGTGGTGGTGGCCGATCGGGTGACCCTGCTCGAAGGCACGGTGGGCACCGACAGCAGCATCGGCGCCGGCACCCAGGTCGGTCCCTACGCCCACCTGCGTCCGGGCACCGTGCTCGGCGCCGAGTGCAAGGTGGGCAACTTCGTCGAAACCAAGAAGGCTCGCTTCGGACGCGGCTCGAAGGCCTCGCACCTGAGCTACATCGGTGATGCCGAGGTGGGACGACGGGTCAACATCGGCGCCGGGACGATCACCTGCAACTACGACGGTGCCAACAAGCACCGCACCGAGCTGGACGACGGCGTGTTCATCGGATCGGACACCCAGCTCGTCGCACCGGTGCGGGTGGGCAAGGGCGCCTACGTCGGCGCCGGGGCGACGATCACGCGCGACGTGCCGGCCGGCTCGCTGGCCGTCAGCCGGGTCGAGCAGAAGAACATCGAGGGCTGGGTCGCCCGCAAGAAGAAGAAAATGGCCGCCCAGAAGAAGAAGAGCGGCAGCGGGAAGTCCCGCCGCTGATCGCGGGAGAGGAGAGCGCAGATGTGCGGAATCGTCGGATACGTGGGCTCCCGCAACGCGGCGGAGATCCTGGTCGGTGGCCTGCGGCGCCTGGAGTATCGGGGCTACGACTCGGCGGGCATCGCCCTGGCCGTCGGCGAGCGCCTCGAACTGCGCCGCGCGGCGGGCAAGCTGCGCGATCTCGAAGAGGCGATCCGCGCCACGCCGGTCCCGAACAGCGGGCACGGCATCGGCCACACCCGCTGGGCGACCCACGGCCGACCGACGCAAGAAAACGCACATCCGCACCGGGATGCCGACGACCGGATCGTGGTGGTCCACAACGGAATCATCGAGAACTACCTCGAACTCAAGCAGGAACTCGCCGCCGAGGGCGAGGCCTTCCGCTCGGAAACCGACAGCGAAGTGATCGCTCACCTGATCGCCCGCGAAATGCGCGGCGGCAAGAACCTGACCGACGCCCTGCGAGCCACGGCCCACAGACTCGAAGGCATCTATGCCATCTGCGCGATGAGCGTCGACGAGCCCGGCGTGGTGGTCGGCACGCGCATGGGCCCGCCCCTGGTAGTCGGCCGGGGTGAGGGTGAGAACTTCCTCGCCTCGGATGTCACGGCCCTGCTCGAGCACACCCGCGACGTGCTCTTCCTGGTCGATGGGCAGATCGCCACGCTCACCGCCGAGGGCATCAGCCTGACCGACACGGAGGGACAGGCTCTCGAATGCACTTTCCAGCGCATCGCCTGGGATCCGATTTCAGCCGAAAAGGGCGGCTACCGGCACTTCATGCTCAAGGAGATCCACGAGCAAGCCCGCTCGATCAACGAGACGATGGCCGGTCGCATCTCCCTCGACCAGGGCGACGTATTCTTCGCACCCGAAGAATTCCCGCTGACCGACGCCGACCTCGAGAGCATCGAACGGATCTACCTGATCGCCTGTGGCACCTCCTGGCACGCCTGCCTGGTGGCCAAGTTCATGCTGGAAAAACTCACCGGAGTGCCCACCGAGGTGGACTACGCCTCCGAGTTCCGCTATCGCCAGCCGCTGGTCGGCGCCGGTACCCTGATCACCATCGTCACCCAGTCCGGCGAAACCGCCGACACCCTCGCCGCTTTGCGGGAAGCCACCGCTCAGGGCGCGCGGTCGATCGCGATCTGCAACGTGCTCGGCTCGACCGCCACTCGAGAAGCTGAAGGGACGATCCTGACCCACTGTGGGCCGGAGATCGGCGTGGCCTCGACCAAGGCTTTCACTGCCCAGCTCGTCGCCCTGCTGCTGATGAGCCTGCGCATGGGCCTGGCCCGAAAAACCCTCGACCATGATCGGGTACGCGAACACCTCGTGCGCCTGGTGCAGCTCCCCTCACTGGTCGAGCGCTGCCTGGAGAGCGACGAGAAGATCCAGGAGATCGCGCGGACCTACAAGGACGCCGAGGACTTTCTCTACCTTGGACGCGGGATCAACTATCCGATCGCTCTCGAGGGCGCGCTGAAGCTGAAAGAGATTTCCTACATCCATGCCGAGGGCTACCCCGCCGGCGAGATGAAACACGGCCCGATCGCGCTGATCGACGAAGACCTGCCGGTGGTCGCCCTGGCCCCGAAAGACGCGGTGTTCGAGAAAATGCTGGCCAACATGGAAGAGGTCAAGGCCCGCGGAGGCACGCTGATCGCGGTGACCACCGAAGGCGCCGGCGATCTCGGCGGCAAGGCTGATCACGTGCTGGAGGTGCCACAGACTTCGTCGCTGCTCGAGCCGATCCTCCTCGCCCTTCCCTTGCAGTTGCTGGCCTACCACATCGCGCTGCTCCGCGGCTGCGACGTGGACCAGCCCCGCAACCTGGCCAAATCGGTCACCGTCGAGTAGGGGCTGCCGCGGCGGCTGGGCGTTCCAGGGTAGACTCGCCGCGTGATCCGCCTGCCGCCACCCTCCCACCCCGGACCGCCGCCGGGCCTGCATCGCTTGCTGACCGCACCGCTGGTCGGAGCGATGACGGTCATTGCCACGGCCATCGCCCTCGGCTTGCAGGGCGTGCTGGTCGATCCTCTCTGGACCACGGCGCTGCTCGCTCTCGCTGCGCTGGGAGGAGCCGCCACCGGCGCGATGGTGGGCGGGCTGCCCCGACGGCTGGTGGTGCTCGCCTCCGCACTGTCCAGCTCGGCGACCTGCCTGCTGTTGATCTTTCGCTGGGCTCACTGGAGCGACCGCGGCATCGAACGAGAACTTTCGACCTGGCTGTTCCTGGCAGCTCCCCTGCTCTTGCTCGGCTGCCTGCTGTCGGCGATGGCCGGCGCCTGGCTGCGCACCCGCCTCGGCGACTGATCGTCGTCAGCGCATCACGGCGCGCAAGCGCTGCCAGCGGCGCAAAGCACGACGGTCGATGCTCTCGGTGCGGGGGACGCTGTCCCGGCGGCTGACCCTTCGGGGCCGCACCGAAGTCGCGCGCACCGGACGCTGCGAAGGGGATCCACCGAGCGCCGCGCGAGAGGTCCGACGCAGGCGATCCCAGTCTCCGAGCGTCTCGGCCGCGGCGGACGAGTCCGGCGCCGAGTTCCGGGGCAGGGCGCGGCCGACTTCGGCGAGGCGATGGACACCGACACGCACCGAAGGCCGGGAAGAAGCGCAGGCCACGGGCCCCACGATACTCGCCGCTCGCCAAGAGCCTGGCAGAGCGGCGTGGGCGGCAGGCAGCGTGCCGACGATCGACACCAGAGCGACGAAGACCATCACGGCCCCCGTCCTGCGCTGCGGTCGATCCTGTTGGCGCGTTCCCATGGCTCCCTGCTTCCTCCTGGCCTTCGGCCGTGGTGCGGGCGGCGGCTCGCCGCCACGCTCCTCCCCTTCGCAAGGGCCGTACCAGCAGCCAAAAGACTGAAAACAAAGCGACTGCCCCCCGAGTCCGCCGGCGCCGAGGCCAGATCTGCCGGACACAGTGTCCGAACTCCTGTCGCCAGTGCTTGCCCCCGCCCCGCCGGATGTCCACAATGCCCGGCACGCGGGGCGCCGGTGTCGATTCCCAGGAAGGTGCATGTTCGACCAGCAAGAGATCCTCGGCCGACTCAACGACGCCCAGCGAGAGGCGGTGGAGCACAGTGATGGTCCGCTGCTGATCCTGGCTGGAGCCGGCTCGGGCAAGACCCGGGTCATCACCCATCGCATCGCCTGGCTGATCGCCGCCCGGGGCGCCCAACCCCGAGACATCGTGGCGGTGACCTTCACCAACAAGGCTGCGGGGGAAATGCGCGAGCGCATCGAGAACCGCCTGGGCCGGGCGTTGACCGGCGCCTTCATCGGCACTTTCCATGCCCTCGGCCTGCGCATCCTCCGAGCCAACGCCATCGCCGCGGGCTACCCACCGGGGTTCGTGATCTACGACACCACCGACCAGCTCGCGCTGACCAAGGCCGCGATCAAGAAGCTCGGCGTCGATGACAAGGCCTATCCGCCGCGCCAGGTGCTGACCTGGATCTCGCGAACGAAGAACGAGTTGATCGACCCGGGGACGGCAGCCGAGCGGGCCCGTTTTCCCAACGAGAAGGTTCTCGCTTCCTGCTACCGGGAATACGAGGATCAGCTCCAGGTCTGCTCGGCGATGGACTTCGACGACCTGCTGGTACGCACCGTGCTGCTCTTCCGCCGCCACCCGGAGATCGCCGAGCGCTATGCTCGCCGCACCCGCTGGCTGTTGGTCGACGAATACCAGGACACCAACCCGCTGCAATACGCCCTGATCCGCCACCTCGCCGCGGTGCACGGCAACGTCTGCTGCGTGGGGGACGAGGACCAGTCGATCTATTCCTTTCGAGGAGCCGATATCCGCAACATCCTCGACTTCACCCGGGACTTCGCCGACGCCCGAATCGTCAAGCTCGAGCAGAACTACCGCTCGACGGGCACGATCCTGGCAGCCGCCAGCAAGGTGATCGCGAACAATGCCGAGCGTCACGACAAGACCCTCTGGACCGAAAATCCCGGCGGCCGCAAGATCATCCATTACGCAGCCCGGGACGATCGGGAAGAGGCCGACTTCGTCGTCGAGAGCATGCTCGCCCTGCGCCGCGAGGAGGAGATCCCTCTCGAGGAAATGGCGGTGCTCTATCGCACCAACGCCACCTCGCGGCTGTTCGAAGATCGACTCACCTCCCGCGGGATCCACTACCGGATCTTCGGCTCCCTGCGTTTCTATGACCGCAAGGAAATCAAGGACCTGCTGGCCTGGCTGCGCCTGCTGGCCCACCCCGACTCGGACCAGGACTTCCTGCGCGCCGCCGCCACACCGCCACGGGGCCTGGGGGCCAAGACCCTCGAAGGCGTTGGCGAGCGGGCCACCGAATGGGGCTGTTCGCGGCACGAGGCCGCACGGCGAATGGTGGATGGGGAGTCGACTCTCACCGCCCGGGCCCGCGGCGCCCTTCAGCGCTTTCTGGCCACCCTGGCCGACCTGCGCGAAGTGGGCCGGGGACTGTCCACGGCAGCCTGGGTCACAGCGGTGATCGATGCGGTGGGATTGATGGAGTACCTCGAGCGGGCTTACCCCGCAGACCACACTCAACGGGCGGAGAACATCGACGCCCTGGTTTCCGCCGCCGAGGAGCACGACGAGGCGGGAGCGCCGGACGGCCTGGCGGGGTTTCTCGATCGCGTCTCGCTGCGCTCGGACACCGACGACGTGCAGGGGCAAAGCGGCCCTTGCCTGATGACGATCCACGCCGCCAAGGGACTGGAATTCGACGTGGTCTTCATCGCCGCACTGAACGAGGATCTCTTCCCCCACGCCCGCGCGCGGCACGAAAACGGAGGCCTCGAGGAAGAGCGACGGCTGATGTACGTGGCGATGACCCGCGCGCGCAAGCGGCTGCTGCTCACCTCGGCCCACTTCCGCCGCCAGTACGGCGAACCGGTGCTCTCGCGGCCCTCGCTGTTCCTGGGGGAGATTCCCCGCAAGCTGCTCGAGGAGCGGGGCAGCGCCCGGCGGGAGGATCTGCCTCGAGCGCGACCCGGCGGGGCGCTGGCCGGCGTCCCCCGACGCGAGTCGCGGCGCACTCCCGCCGCCGGCACCGCACGCCCCCGCGGCGGCGAGCTGCGCTTCGAGCCCGACCCGGCTGCCGGAGACGACTCGATCTTTCGCCGGGGAATGCAGGTCCATCATCCCGGCTTTGGTCGCGGACGCATCCTCGAGGTCAGCGGCCGGGGGCAGCGCCTGACCCTCGACATCCGCTTCGAGCGCGCGGGGCGCAAGCGCATCATGCCTCACTACACCACCCTCCAAC
>JALTMS010000189.1 GCA_027001345.1 Acidobacteriota bacterium
AATGCTGCGGCCGTCGTGACAGGCGGCACCGCGACCCTGGACCCGCAGCCGGGCATGATCCCGCTGGCCGACGCCCGCGGGCAGATCGCCCCGGGATGGGTGGAGCCTGAGACCCAGCAGATCGACGCCTACCAGCTCACCGGTCGCCCAAATTGCCGCCACGCCTTCGTCTATGACACGACGCTGGACGGCGATGGCGGCGAATGGCGGCACAAGTGCGCGCACACCTCCTGGTCCCAGAAGGCCAGGCCGACCGGGCGCTACTTCGGCGTGACCACCGCCGGCGACGCTGTCGCAGCCGGCGCTGGTGTTGGTGACTGGTATCTGTCGAGCGGGACATGGGAGTACTACGAGATCACCGCCACGAGTCCGTCCGTAACGCTTTCCACCATTCGCCGCGCCGGGCGTGCAGAGTTCCCGGCACGGGTCGCGATCCTCACCTGGGACGATCGCGTCGAGATCCACGACCTCACCACGCCGACTCCGGAGATGTGGATGGTGTTTCCGAACTCCGGCTACTCGTTCCCCGGGGGCGGCATCAAGCGGTTGAGCGCCGCATCGGATGGCGTGCTCATGACGGCGGCCGACAACGGCCTGTGGCGGATCGACTGGGTGACCGATCAGCAGGGCCTGATCTCGACGGGCGCGGAGCAGACGGCCAACAGGGCGGTCGGGGATGCAAGCGCCGTCGGAATCACGTCGTGGTCGCTGCAGAAGTCCGCGCGGAAGCTGGCCGGGTTCGCGGGCAACTTCGTCTACAGCGTCGCCGCAAAGCGGCTGCCTGGCGCACCGCGCGATCGTTTCGGTCGCGTGGTTCCGACGTGGGCGGTGGGGGGGTTGGGTGGTCTGACGATCTTCACGCACGACGGCGGCGTCGAATACTACTACGAGAGCAGCTTCACAAACCGTCGTGACGCCAAGAGCGTGGCGTGGGGGGATCACTACCTCTTCTGGACATCCGTCAACGTCTTCGCGGACAACAACGATCTCGACACGCAGTATGCCGTGTGCGCCCTGCCAATCGAGCACATCGGGCGTGGCGGAACCTCGGCGCTAGGCTCGTCCGGGTATTACCAGGACACGCCGTATCGGGCCGATGCATCCGGTTACGCTGGCGTCTCTGCTCATGGAGACACCCTGGTGATCGCGCGCGACATCGAACACGCGCCAGCGATCTGCGTCCGTGGGCATCATGCCGGTCCTGTCGTGTACGGGTCACGCCTGGATCAGGTGTTCGACTACTCGGGGCTATGGGGGTGGAGTGGGCTGATGGTTGCTGGCACGCGGTACTGTCTGCTCGCCTCCGCCGAGGCTGGGCAGATCAACGGCAGCGAGCACATCGTCAATGGCGGGTTCGACGCCGACACGGCCGACTGGACAAAGACTGGCGCGTCTGCCATCACCGGCGGGAAGGGTATCGCGGAGACGTCGAGCACCGCCTCGTCGGATCGTGGGTGCCTGATTCAGGCGATCACCGTCGAGGCCGGCAAGTGGTACAAGCTGGAGTTCACGGCCCGAGGGCTTGGCACGGGCACGGGCAACGTTACGGTGTCCTCGACCGCCAATCC
>JALTMS010000190.1 GCA_027001345.1 Acidobacteriota bacterium
TTCTGGGTCAGCGCACCGGCGGCGATGCGGCTGAGAGTCAGGGGTCGACCGGAGTAGAACGCCGGCATCACCGCCGGTGCGCTGACCCAGAACGGAAGGTGAATCAGTGCACCGGTGCCGGGGGGCGTGGCCAGCACCCGGGCGCTTTCGATCGGGGTCAGTCCCTGCTCGGTGCAGAGGAAGGCGGCCCGGCAGGGGCGACAGAAGGCCAGCCGGTCCACCGCTCGGCCGCTGAGATCACCGCTGCACCGGGGGCAGAGCAGGGGGACGAAGCGAGCGGCCTTCATCGGCGCGACCTCCCGCGCCGGTGGATCCACCCGCGCAGGCCGGCGAAGCCGACCCCCGCCGCGGCGAGCGCGGCGAGCAGCAAGCGCAGACGCAGGCCGCTGGCCGTGGCGTCGGCCAGCAGCTCCGGAGGCAGCAGGGCCAGCCGCGCCATCGCGGCGCTCAGGCAGCCGGCGGCCAGGGAGGCGGCGAGCAGCAGGCGCCGATCGTGCAGCCGGCTGTTGCCGGCAGGCAGCCGCAAGCCGATCACCCGGCCGCGAACCGCATCCACCGCGGCGCTGCCCCTGAGCTGACCGATCTGGAAGCGCAGCAGGTAGAGGGGATAGAAGAGCAGGGTCACCTCTCGGGCCAGAACCGAGGTTTCCACCTTCGCCTCGACCAATCCCGCACCGAGGCCGTCGCGCACCCGCGCGAGCAGGGCCTCGGCCTCGGCTTCGGCCTCTTCCCGTCTGAGCAGCGGGTCGAGCACCGTACCCTGGCGGCGGATGTCGGGGTGGAAGACCTGCACCACCCCCAGACGGCTCAGAGGCGCCCCGGCTCCCAGGCCGTCGCTCCCCTGGCGCCGACCGTCGAGGGTCGGCACGCCGAACTCCTCGAGGGGGCAGGCGGAGATCACCGCCATGTGGTCGCGCTGGATCTCCTTCTTCACCGGCTCGAGGCCGTCGTCGTGCTCGCTCCACTCGAAGATCGTCGCGCCGTTTTCGAGGGTCGTTCGCTCGAGCATCTTTTTCGTCCGACGGCGCTGGCCGGCGAGGTGGCCGGCGAGCAGGCTGCGCACCCTCCAGAAGGGGGCGAAGACCACTTCGCTGTCGTGGAGCCGGAAGGCGCCGGCCAGGTCCCTGGCGGCCAGGGCTCGATCCACCGCCCGGGCGGCCAGTTCGGCGTCCACCGCGGGCAGGGCCACCAGCCGACCGCTGCCCTGGGCATCTTCGATGCGTCCGAGCACGCCGCAATCCGTGCAGCGAGCCAGCAGGCCGGAGCCTCCCTCGGGATCCGGGCTGCCGCCGCAGCGGGGGCAGGCGACCGCCTCCACGCGCGGGGGGGCGTGCAGCGTGCCGTTCACCACTGTCCCACCTTGCGCCACAGCACGGCGCCGAGGACCGTGGCCGCCACTGCGGAAAAGGGCAGGGGCAGGAGCAGCCCGGCACCCGCTCCGCCAGCCAGGCCGAGAGCCAGGATCTGCTCGAGGCGGCGAAGGTCATCTCCCCCATTCCGACCCAGTTCGAAGGGCAGGATGACCTGGGCATCGACGCCATCGACCCAGGCGGCACTCTGCTCG
>JALTMS010000191.1 GCA_027001345.1 Acidobacteriota bacterium
GTGTGGGGGCGGAGGGGTTGCCGGAGCTCGAGAGCCGGGGGGTCAGTCGTAGGCTGGCCAATGGGCTCGAGGTGACGATCGTGCCCGATGCGCGGCTCGAGACGGTGGCGACGCAGGTCTGGGTGCACGTGGGGTCGGCCAACGAGGAGGAGCAGACCCGGGGCTTTGCTCATCTCTTCGAGCATCTGATGTTCGGTGGGACGGCGAGTCATTCCAAGGAAGACTATGCCCTGCTGCACGAGCGCCATGGGGGCTACGAGAACGCCTTCACCTCTTTCGACGAAACGGTTTACGTCTCCGAGATTGCGCCCGAGGGGCACGACGAGGTGCTGGCGCTGGAGGCCGATCGCCTGGTGAACCTGGCGCTGAGTGAAGAGAACCTGGCCAACGAGAAGAAGATCGTCACCGAGGAGCTGCGGCTGCGTACCGAGAACGATCCGATGGTACGGGTGATGCTCAGGGCGCTGGAGGCGATTCTCGGTGAGCATCCCTACGCGCTGAGCCCCGCCGGCACCAGGGAGGACATCGCCCGGGCCACCCTGGAGCACGCGCGGGAGTTCTATCGGCGCTACTACCGGCCGACCAACGCTCACCTGGTGGTGGTGGGACCGGTGGACCCGCAGCACGTGCTCGCCCGCATCGAGGAGGTCTTCGGTCCCCTCGAGGCGGGCGAAGGGCCTCCCGCGGACGTACCCGAGGTGCTGGGCTGGCCGATGCCCGAGCTGGTGCGCCTGGAGGAAGACCTGCCGCCGGTGGAGACGGTGCTCGTGGGCTTTCCGTTGCCCACGCCGAGGCATCCCGACCACGCGGCGTTGGCGGTGATGCGGGAGCTGCTCGGCGGCGGCCGGGTCGATCCCTTCGTCGAGGAACTCGTGCGGCGGCGCAAGAAGGCCGTCTACGCCCAGACTCAGCACCTGGAGTTCCGCCGGGGAGGAGCGGTGATCTTCGCCGCCGCTTTCCTGCCCTACCACCGCGAGCGTACGGAGCGGCGGCTGGTGCGGGAGAGCCTGGAAGTGCTCGGCCGGATGCAGTGGCTCGACGAGGCGAGCTTCGAGGGGGCGCGGCGGCGCCTGCTGCGGCGGGTGTACGGCAAGGCCTACTCGCCGGTGGCGCTGGCCGACAGCCTGGGCCGGGCGCGCTGGTGGCGCGGTGACGAGAAGCTGGCCCTGCACCGGGCCGAAGAGCTGCGGGCGGTCAGCCAGGAGGACGTCCGGCGGGTGTTCCGCAAGTACGTCATCGACGCCGAGCCGGTGACCCTGGTCATTCGCCCCGAGCGCGTTCCCCTCTACGTCCGGCTCTTCGGCTGGCTCTACCCCCTGGTGCAGCGATGAAGACGATGCCGAGATTCTGCTGCTTGCTGGTCCCGCTGCTCACCCTCCTGCCGGCCCTGGCCGACGGCTCGGCCGTGCAGGTCTTCGACGTCGATGCGGGCACGAGGCTCGTGCTGGCCGAGGACCACCGCGTGCCCCTGGTCCACCTGCAGATCGACTTTCCCGCGGGTACCGACTCGCCCTGGGTGCGCGAGCACCACGCCGACATCGCCTTCGAGGCCCAGCTCTACGA
>JALTMS010000192.1 GCA_027001345.1 Acidobacteriota bacterium
TCGACGGCGCCCTGCCGACCACCCTCGAGACCGGCCCCGATCGCTGGAATCTCCAGCCCGCGCTGACCTATGGCGGTGCCGATCCGCGCTTCGTGCTGGTTCTGTGGGGCTCGGCAGGCTACCTGGAGATCGCCATGGCACGCGACTCGGCCGCCCAGCGTCTCGGCCTGGCCGCCGGCGACCGGGTTCGCGTCGGCCGCGGCGCCGGGGCGGGCGGCAACTGCTGACCGCACTCGTTTCGGCGCGGTCAGTCGCGAGCGAGAGCTGGACGGTGCAGGATCGAAGCGGGGAACCTATATTGCTCGGTGATGATATCCAGCGTGCAGTCCGCCTCGAGCGCCGCCATCGTTGCCGCCAACGACCGCCTGGCCGCCTCCGCCGCCCGCGTTGCCAGCGGCACGACCGACCTGGCCGGGGAAGTGACGACACAGATCGCGGCAGCCCGAACAGTCGAGGCCAGCGTCGCCGTGCTCAAGATCGCCAACGAGATGACCGGCACGATCCTCGACCTGCTGGCCTGATCCGACAGGCCGACTCAGAACAACACCGCATCGACGACGAACGACTTGTTGACCAGCACGAGCCCCTTGTCGTCGCTCCACAGAGCGAAGAACGGCGCAGGCTGATTGAGGTAGTCCACCAGTCGTTGACTGCCCGGAGGCATGACGATCTGGATCTTGCCCGCGATGCGGTTGGCCGGAGCCTCGAGCCCCTTGAGTTCGAGTTCGACCCGTACCTCCCGGCTTTCGACACTGGCATCCGCCTCGAGACCGGCATCGTAAGGATCCTCGACGCCTGCCAGCAAGATCCGGCTGCGATGAACCAGACGCACCCGATCGGGCAGCGACACCGGGAGAAAATGGGCCTGCTCGGCGGCCAGCAGATCGATGACCCGCTCACGGCCGGAATGCACGCCGGCGACCGGTAGCAGATGGACCTCCCCCTCGAGAGCGCCCCCACCATCGAGCACGAGCCACAGAGGGACCTGGACCTTGGGCACCCTGTAGCGATCGTTGGCTACCGCCGCAGCGGCCGGCCCGATCTCGTCGTTGCGGCTCATCGGACTCCTCCCGGCTTCCCCGCGGCGGGCGGGGATGCCTTCGTGGGGAAGATAGGTTCGGATCCAGCGAGGTGCACGTCGGTGAAATCCGGACTTGATCGAGGACGCCACGGATCCTAGCTTTGATCTGACGATGAGCCTGAGCGGAAGTACACGAACCATGAATCTCGCAGACCTGCTGCAGTGGGTCGCCTCTGCCCAGAAGACGGGCCGCCTCGACTTTCGCCAGTCGACGGTGGTCAAGGAGGTCTATCTGCAGGAAGGCCTGATCGTCGGCGCCGCCTCGAACCAGCCGACGGAGATGCTCGGTCATGTCCTGGTCGCCCGGGGAATGCTGACCGAAGAGCAGCTTCGAGCCGGCCTTCTGGCCCGTCGAGAGTCCAGCGAGTTCCTCGGCCAGATCCTCGTCCGCCTCGGCTTCATCACCCGCGACGACCTGCTGCGCGCCCTGGCCGAGCGCACCGAAGAAATCGTCTACTCCCTGTTCGAATGGGACGAGGCC
>JALTMS010000193.1 GCA_027001345.1 Acidobacteriota bacterium
CACCCACCGTGCCCAGGGTGCAGGTCACCAGGGCCTGGGTCTCACCGCGGGTGAAGATCGCCGACCCGTGGGGGCGCGGCAGCCAGCCGGCCTCGCCGCTGATCGGGCGGATGTCTTCCGGCTCCCGGCCATCGGGCCGCCGCTGCTCGAGGACGATGGCCCGGCGCAGGTAGCGGGAGACCTCCCCATCGAAGAGGGCGGCGGCTTCCTCGGCCCGCTCCGGGTGACCGGCCGCCACCTCCCGGCGGGCCTGATCGAGCCGGGCCCGCCGCTCGGCCTTCGATCCCGATCCGAAAGCCTGGGAGATGGGTTCCGCGGCGGCGGCGGCCACCTCGGCGGCCAGGTTCTCGTCAATCGGGGGAGGACTCCACGGGCGGCGGGCACGGCCCACCCGGCGGCCGAGTTCGCCGATGCCGCCGGCCAGGGAGCGACAGACCTCCGCTCCCCGGGTCAGAGCGGCCATCACCCGCTCTTCACTGGCCTGCCGGGCTTCTCCCTCGACCATGATCAGCCCCTGCTCGGAGGCCGAAACCACCAGATCCACCTCGGCTCCGAGGCGCTGCCGGCGGCTGGGGAACACACTCCACTGACCGGCGTGACGCGCGATGCGGACTCCGGCGGCGGGGGCGCCGAAGGGGATATCGGAGACCTCCAGGGCAGCGGCCGCCGCCACGATCGCCAGCCCCGAGGGCTCGACCTCCTCGTCGGCGGAGAGCACGGTCAGCAGCACCTGGGTCTCACAGGCGAAACCCTTGGGGAACAGCGGTCGAATGGTGCGATCGACCAGGCGAGAAACCAGCACCTCGGCGTCGGTGATCCGCCCTTCACGGCGGAAGTAGGAGCCGGGAATCCGGCCCGCCGCCGAGAGCTTTTCGCGATACTCCACCGTCAGCGGGAAAAAACCCACTCCCGGCCGGGGCTCCGGAGCGGCCACCGCGGTGGCCAGGATCACGGTCTGCCGAAAACGGAGCACGACGGCTCCGTCAGCCTGCCGGGCGATCCTGCCGGTCTCGAGGTGAATGTCGCCCCCGGGGGTCTCGACGGTGATTTCGTGGTGCTTCAACGGGAGTTCCTCGCTTACCGGGGCGTGACGGCCCAGGGCGGAAAGATCACCACCGCCACGGCACCTGAAACATCCTCGCCGCGACCGGGCTGGGGTCGGAAGTCGGGCCGGCGGGAGCCATCGGCCATCTCGATCGCCGGCCGCCAGTGGATCACGGCCGACAGCCGGCCGTCGACTCGCACCACGTCGGCCAGGAAGGTCGCCCCGCGGAGGCCGTTCTCCAAGGCGAAGAGTTCGACACGCCAGGCGGGGTAGCGTCGCTGCCGCATCACGCCGATCTCGATGTCGGCCAGGGGGGGCGGCAGGAAGAGGGCCGCCCGCTCGTCGGCATTGGCCGGGCGGTAACGGGAGGGCTGATCGGCGGACAACTCCCAGACGGCCAGGGGAAGCTCCTCGACCGGCGGACGCTCCGGCTCGCAGAGCAGGTGATGGAAGAGGGTGTAGACCTCCTCCCGAGGTGGCGGATCGAGATCAGCCCCGGGAGCGCAGGACGTGATAAAGGCGAAAGTCATCAGCCAGAGCAGCAGACACCGGGATGCCATCGCCATCCTCCCCCGGAAACGCGCGCTCCGGGTCTGTCCCACGGGAGTCCGCATTATGCATCAGTCCCCCGAGTGCGGCCCCCCGGCGGCTTCCGGGCCCCTCCCTGGCCCGCATCGCCGCCACGCAGCGGTGTTCAGCGGACGGCCCCGAAACTTGTCGCGGGGTGCCCGCTCCGCGAAAGCGCGAAGTGGTGACATGACAGGAGGGCCCGCCTGGTGGATAATCTCGCGTCTCGCAGCGGCCCGACTTGCCTGGAAAGCCTCGGCGACCGCGCGGCTCAGAGGACAGAGGAGAAAGAGAATGGTCCGGAAGGTTGTGGCTCTGCTGGGACTGACCCTGCTCGTGATCGGTAGTACCGGCCTGGCGTTTGCCGCCGAAGACGAGGAACCGAAGCGCCAGGCTTGGGGACTGTCCGTCGGCTATCTGGTCGGCGACCTGGCTTCCGAGTTGAAGCAGGACGGATTTCAGGCCGAGCTGGACGACGAAATGACCCTCGGCGTGTTCTACCTGGTCGAGATGAGCGAGAGGATCGACTTCGAAACACGCCTGAGCGTTTCCCCGAGCACCATGCTCAATACCGAAAACGGCGATGTCTCCACGACCGTCATCTTTCTCGACTTCACCCTGATCCCCCGGCTGAAGATCGGCAGCTTCGAGCTGGGGGTTCCCTTCGGCCTCGGCTGGGCGACGACCATGGAGGACGGGCCCTATCTCAACCAGGTCTACGGGCGACGCACCGGCATCCAGCAGACGGGTGGGAGCGGAGCGACCTACTTCCTCGGCCTGCGCAAGGATTTCAAGCTCGGCGAGAAGTGGAGTGCCTTCGCCGATTTGCGGGCGCGGCGCTTCCACCGGCTGGTCAACATCCGGGAGCGGACGGTCAAGACCACCGAGCTGGCGATCGGTTTCGTTCGCGACTTCTGATCAGGCGCGGCGGATGTAACGTTTCTCGAGCGGATCGACTTCGATCCGCTCTCCTGTCTCCAGGTAGAGCGGCACCTGGATCTCGACGCCCCCGGCCACGATCGCCTTCTTCATCACCTTGCCGGCGGCGGTGTTCCCCCGCACCGCCGGCTCGGTGTCGAGGACTTCCACCTCCAGGGTGCGCGGCAGTTCCACCGCGGCCACGTTGCCCTGGAAGTGGATCGCACGGACGGTCATCCCCTCCTCGAGCCACGGCGCCACGTCGGCCTGGCCGGCGACCGGGAGGGCGAACTGCTCGTAGGACTCCTCGTCCATGAAATGCAGATCCTGGCCGTCGGCATAGAGGAACTGGGCCGAGCGGTAGGTCAGGTCGGGGCTGTCGAAGACAGTGCCGGCCTTGAACGTTCGCTCCAGGAGCTGGCCGCTGAGCAGGTGGCGCAGGCGAGCCCGCACGAGAGTCGCCGACCCACGGGCCGAGGGTGTCTGCAAGGTGTGCTCGACCACGGCCCAGGGCTCGCCGTCGATCAGCAGGCGGGTACCTTTCTTGAAGTCCGCTGTGGTGGGCATCTAGCTCCCTTTCTCGGCCGCCTCCTCGACGGGGCGGGCCAGCCAGCGCGCCGCCAGGGCGACGGCGGCCATGGCAAGATAGCCCGCTGCCATCGGCCAGGCGAATCCCGGGCGGATCTCCTCGCGCACGGCGGCGGGGGTGATGGTGTAGGAGTGCATCAGGCCGACCCAGGAAGCGACGGCCGCCGCCAGAGCCCACAGGGCGGCGACGCCGAAGCGACGCTCGGCGAGGAAGACGCCGATCGCTGCCAGGAAGGTGGCCGAGAAGAGAAAGCCGGCCTTGAGGGTCAGCAGCCCGCCGACGTAGGGCAAGGTCGTGCGGGACAGATCGTCGACCAGCAGGGGCAGACTCGCCTCTCCCACCAGGCGACCGGCCATCCGGGCGCTCCCCGTGGTCAGTTCCACCAGTAGCCAGCCCCAGGCCGCCAGCCCGGGCAACAGACCGAGGACCACGGCGGGGGCGTGCCGGGTGGGGGTGGCGGTGAAGGCCTGGGCGGTGATGATCACCGCGATCCAGACCAGGATCGCCATCGCGGCCTCCACCGGCACGACGCGGGCGATCGGTCCGATCAGGCCGAAGAGGGCGAGTAAACCGAAGAACACGCCGTTGGCCGCGGAGTAGGCCCAGCCGGCCCCCATCCGCTTCCAGCCGGGGTGACCGATGTAGATCGTGGTGGGAAAGCACGAGCCGAAAAAGGCCGCGGCCATCGACCCCACGCCGTTGGCAATCAGGCAGGGGCGCTCGGGGTAGCTGTCGCCCTCGGCCTCGGCCGACTCGATGCACTGCAGGGCGCCGAGGAGATTGATCAGGCCCATCGGCAGAATGATCGAGATCCGGCCCCAGACGTGAGGACTGGCGAGGGCGGCGAGCAGGTCGCCGACGGCCGGGATCGGTGGGTGGAAGCCTGCGCCGGCCAGCAGTTTTTCGCCGCCCAGATCCACCCCTCCGGACCAGCCGGCGAGATGGATCAGCCAGGCCAGAGCCGTCCCCACCGCCACGGCGATCAGCCCGCCGGGCAAGCCTCCCGGCCAGCGCACCCGACTCAGGTAGGTAACCAGCACCAGGGCGAGGGGCGCGAGGGCCACCAGGGGCCTGTCGAAGGAGCGGAGGATGAACTCCATCGAGATGAAGCCGATGGCAATGCCGGCGAGGGTCGAAAGCAGCGCCGCCCGCGGGGTGATCCGGCGTACCCAGCCGGCGAGAAAGCCGCCAGCAGTCTCGATCAGGCCCGAGAGCAGACAGGCCACCAGGCCCACCTGCCAGGCGACGCGGGCGGCACGCTCGGCGGAAAAGGCCGGATCCGCCGCCAGCTCGGCGTAGGTCGGCGCGATCACGAAGAGCACATAGGCGAAGAGGCTGACCGTGTTGATGCCGTAGGGCAGCGCCGTCATCCGCCGGCCGGATCGAAGGGAGAGCTTGCGGGCGAGCCAGGCGTAGTAGAGATTGCCGACGATCAGAGACAGGGCGGCGCCGGGGAAGATGCGAGTCAGGACGAAGTCGGCCGGGAAAGCGCACGGACCGGTGCACAGGGCGTAGATCACCAGGAACTGGAGCAAGTTGTCGACCATCAGGCCGAAGAAGCCGTCGAGGTCTCCTCGGCCGACGGCAACCAGGGGCGACGCTGCTGCTCGAGGCATGCTCTTTCCCTCTTCACCGGTGGACGGCGACGGTCCCCTCGACCCTCGCCACCAGGACGTCTTCGCCGCGGCTCGTCAAAGCGTGGAAGACCTTCCCTCCAATTCCGTGCCGATGCACACGATAGCGAGACAAAGCGCTGGCCTCCAGCAGGTTCGGGCGCTATTCTTCTGCTTCCCCGCTCCTATTTTCCGCAGCCCGGGTGCAGGACCCCGCAAGACCGGAGGCGGACAGCGTTTTCGACGAGGAGACTCCCATGAGAATCGGCGTTCCCAAGGAGAGGTCGTGCCACGAGCACCGGGTGGGCCTGACTCCCTTCGGCGTCTCCCGCCTCGTTCATCAGGGTCATGAAGTCTACGTCGAGCGGGATGCGGGGCGGGACTCCCATTTCTCCGACGAAGACTACGTGGGGGCGGGAGCGACGATCGTCTATCGGCCCGACGAGGTCTATGGCCGCGCGGAACTGGTTTGCCGGGTCGGCAATCTCGACGCCGAGGAGACCCGCTTTCTGGCGCCGGGAACGGCCGTACTCGGCTTTCATCATCTGGCCGTCACCCCCAAGCGGGTGCTGGCCGAACTCGTCGAGCGGGAGATCACCGCCATCGGCTACGAACTGGTGGAATCCGATTCCGGAGACTGCCGCCGGCCGGTGCTGACGTCCCAGAGTGAGATCGCCGGTCGACTGGCGATTTCCATGGCCGCTCGTCTACTCGAACACGAGGAGGGGGGCCGGGGAATCATCCTCGGCAATGTCCCGGGGGTCCCCCCGGCGACGGTGGTGATCCTCGGCGCGGGCACGGTGGGCACCACCGCCGCCCAGGTGGCCACCGCCCTCGGCGCCCACGTGATCGTTCTCGATTCCCACCTGCCTCGACTGCGGGAGGCCGTCACCGCCGGCGCCCATCACGTGGTCACAGCCCTCGCCTCGCCGCGCAACCTGCGTCGCTACGCCTCGATCGCCGACGTGCTGATCGGTGCGGTGATGATTCCCGGTGGGCGTACGCCCTACCTGGTGACCGAAGAGATGGTCAGCACCATGAAGCGGGGCAGCGTGATCATCGACGTTTCCATCGACCAGGGGGGCTGCGTGGCGACCAGTCGGCCGACCACGCCGGACAGCCCCACTTTCCAGGTCTCCGGCGTGACCCACTATTGCGTTCCCAACATGACGACCAACGTGCCGCGCACCGCCTCGCGGGCGCTGACGATCTCGGCCATCAACCAGATCGTCGGTACGGCCAATGCCGGCATCGACCGCGCCCTCCAGGCTCATCCCGGCCTGGCGTCAGGGGTCTACCTCTACCGCGGAACGATGGTCAACGAGGCCGCTGCGGCTGCCGTCGGCATGAAGGCCACGGCCCTTCACGAAATGCTCGACTGAGGACGACCGGAGGAGAACCCGTCATGGCCTGGCTCGATCTCTACAAGCGCAAGGTCCGCGCCGCCAAGGACGCCGTCAGCCTCATCGAAAGCGGCAACAGGGTCTACTACGGCGGCAACGCGGCGATTCCCATGGCTCTGGTACGGGCCCTGGCCGAAGACTACCAGGCGCTGCAGAACGTGCAGCTCAATCACGTCCTGTTGCTCGGAGAGGATCCTCTGTCCGCACCGGAGATGGAGGGCCATTTCCGCCACAACTCCTTGTTCGTCGGCCCCGCCGACCGGGAGGCGGTCAACTCGGGACGGGCGGATTACGTGCCCGTGTTCCTGCACCACATCCCTCGCCTGTTCAAGGAGAAGATCATCGATCTCGACGTGGCGATGGTGATGGTCTCGCCTCCCGACGAGCACGGTTTCATGAGCCTCGGCGTCGAGACCATGGCGGCCCAGGCCGCCTGTGGTGCGGCACGCAAGGTGATCGTCCAGGTCAACGAAAAGATGCCGCGGATTCTCGGTGACTCCTTCATTCACGTCAGCCGGGTCGATGCGATCGTCGAGCACACCGAGCCTCTGCCGGAACTGGCCGCCCGGCCGGTCTCCGAAATCGAACGCCAGATCGGCCAGAACATCCTTCCGCTGATCGA
>JALTMS010000194.1 GCA_027001345.1 Acidobacteriota bacterium
ATGAAGGGGCGGAAAACCCGCCAGTTGTCTTTGCAACTGACTGCTGAACGTCGCCGCGCGTTGAATGCATCCCGCACGTGTGTTACGCAGGTAGCGATGAAGGCAAGTGCCGCAAAGGGCAGACAGAGCGCACATCCGGGCTGGCACGTGATCGGGGCCATGCTCGTTGCAAGCTGTGCGTTCTGTCTCCAAAGGCTGCACGCGCGAATTTCCCCGCCGGCGGGCGGAACGGAGCTTTCGGCAACGGAACCGGTGCTGCAAGGCCTGCGGGCAGAAAACCGCTTGGGGGCTTACTGGCGAGGAAGAAGGATAGGGCAACTGTACCAGCGAATCGAAAGGCGGGAGGAGGGCTTTTCGGCAACGGGCGATTTCGAGGCCACTGTCTCGGCGGGGAGCGGGAGATTCAAGGTTGCAACAAGCCTCGGCGCCACGATCGCCCCACACGGGGAGCTTCGACGGCTCGAGATCCACTTCGAAGGCGGCGGCCTGGCGGGGCGCCTTCGAGTACGGGCCGTACCGGGCGCCCTTGACGTGACCGGAGAAGTCGCCGGCATGGAAGTGGCGAGAAAGATTCCGGTTGCCGAGCCGCCGGTACTGGACGTGCTGGTGCCGCGAATGCTGGCGCGGTTGAACCTGCTCGCCGGCCAACGGTACCACGCGATGGTGTTCGATCCGCAGTCGCTGTCCAACCGCAGCGTCACCTACGAGGTGGTCGGTCCTGAAGCAGTCAAGACGGGCTTCGGGCTCGTTCCGGGCATACACATCGTGGCGAACGGGCCGCTCGGAAAGACGGACATGTGGATAGACGAACAGGGCAACCTGCTGAGACAGAAAACGAGCACCGGTCTCGAGCTGAGAGCCGAAAGTACAGCCACGGGCCGGAATTCCGCCGCAGAGCCGCTGGACCTTTCAGAAGGCGGGTTGAAAAGACTGATCGAGTCGGTTGCACCCCTCGGCGCGGCAAGCAGCGGGGAGGAACGAAAGTGAACCTGGTCGTCATGGAGAAGTTGAACAAGAGATTCGGCCGGCTGGTCGCGGTGGAAGAGCTGAACCTGCGGGTCCGCGAGGGGGAGGTGTTCGGATTCCTGGGGCCGAACGGAGCCGGCAAGACAACAACGATGAAAATGATCGCAGGACTGGCATGGCCGACATCCGGAAGGGTCCTGGTTTGCGGCCACGACGTCCAGAAGCAGCCTCGTGCCGCAAAGGCCCTGACGGGTTACGTGCCAGACCGCCCCTACGTGTACGAAAAGCTGACCGCCAGAGAGTTTCTGTACTTCACGGGCGGGCTGTACGGCCTCGGCGGCAGGCAGCTCGAGGTTCGCAGCCGCGAAATGCTGGAGCTGTTCGAGCTGGAACGGTGGACGGAGGAACTGGTGGAAAGCTTTTCCCACGGGATGCGCCAGAGGCTGGTCATGGCCGCTGCACTGCTGCATCGCCCGCGCGTGCTGGTGATAGACGAACCGATGGTGGGCCTGGACCCGCGCGCGGCCGAACTGGTGAAAAAATTGTTCCGCCAGATCGCTCACGAACAAGGAGGCGCGGTGTTTATGTCCACGCATACCCTCGAGGTGGCGGAACAGGTTTGCGACCGTGTGGGAATAATAGACCACGGGCGCATGATCGCGTGCGGAACGATGGACGAGCTGCGCGGGCAGGCGGGCACGGGAGGGGGAGAAAACCTCATGCAGCTTTTCCTTCGGCTGACCGAACAACAGCACGGCGGAGGTGAAGCTCGAAATGCTGACTGACCTCCGGGTATTCTGGCACGTGCTGATGCCAAAGCGGCTGGCGCTGCTGAGGGCAGCCAGGGGCCTGCCGCGCAGTCCTTTCAGAAACGGCACGTTCCTGCTGCTCGGGGGCGGTTGCGTGTACGGCATAGAAAGGCTTTCCGCATGGTTTCTGCAAAAATGCATGGAGGTGGAGCTCGTCGGCCCGCTCATACCTCGCAAGTTGCTCTCCCTCTTGCTCATGGTGGTGCTCGCCGTGCTGGGATTGTCGGCAACCATCTCTGCCTTTTCCACAATCTTCCTGTCCGACGACCTCGACCCACTGGTGGCCAGTCCGATACCGCGCGGCCCCCTTTTCTACGCTCGCGCGCTGGAAGCGGCGGTGCATTCTTCCTGGATGGTGTTTTTCTTCACGATGCCGGTGCTGTTCGCCTACGGACGGGTCTACTCCGCTCCCCCGGCATACTACGGCTGGATGGCGTTTGTTCTTGTCGTTCTGATCACGCTGCCCGCAACGGCCGGCATAATACTGGCCACGGTGCTGACCCGCCTGTTCTCCGCCAGAAGGTCAAGGGACCTGATGACCATCCTCGTGGTCGTCGGCTTCGTCGCTCTCTATCTCATCATACGGGCGCTGAGGCCCGAAAGGATGCTCGAGGAAGACTCCTTCGGCTCCATGATGGAGTTCCTCGGCATGTTCCGCACACCGGAATCGCCCTACATGCCTTCCTTCTGGGCCGCCGAGGTTCTGTACGCCAGTCTGCGCCGAGTTCCGGTGCCGCATCTGCAGCTTTTTTGCCTTGTGACTTGCGCCGGCGCACTTGTGGCGATTGCAGGCTGGACGGGTTCTTTGCTGTTTCCCGCGGCATTTTCCAGGGCCCAGCAGGGAAGAAGCAGGGCAGTCGGAACGACACCGCCCTTGCGTGGCCGGTTGCTCGGCAGGTGGCTCGACGCGCCGGCGGCGCTCGCTGGCAAGGGCTGGGTGTTCCTCGCAAAGGAAGCAAGAGCCTTTTTCAGGGACCCGAACCAATGGTTGCAGCTACTGCTCCTGGCGGCTCTGGCGGCGGTGTACGTGCTGAACTTCTACTATCTCAAAGCGGCCCGGTTCTCCTGGTACGTCCTGTACACCGTCAACCACGTTCTTCTTGGACTGGTGTTGGCGGGCATAGCGGTAAGGTTCGTGTTTCCGTCCGTCAGCATGGAGGGAAGGGCCTGGTGGGTAATCGGCACCAGCCCCATATGGATGGGCGAGTTTCTTCACGCAAAACTGCTGGTTCACCTGGTACCGACCTGCACGCTCGCTGCGCTGCTTTCCGCCGTCAGTTGCGCCATGATCGGTGTGCCGATTTTCTTCGGAGCCCTGTCCGTCGGCGTCATGCTTCTCGTGGGATGGGGAATTAGCTGCCTAGCGATTGGAATAGGAGCCATTTGGCCGCGGTTCAAGGTGGAAAATCCCGCGAAGATACCCACCGGCACGGGTGGCATCAGCTACATGATACTGTCTCTCGGCTATGTGATGCTAATGCTTCTGGCATCAGTGTATCCCGGGATGGTGTTTGCCCAGTGGCCCAAGCGGCTAGAAAACCCCATTCCTCATCCCGGGTGGTTTTGGGGCTCAATTGCTTTCATGGCCGTCTTGCAGGTCGCCGCCACCTGGCTGCCCATGTACCTCGGCAAGCGCAGGTTGGAAAGATTCGAATGGTAGCGCCATCAGGCGCCGGCAACGTCGCCGGGATCACTTGATTACGAATCTGAGGGTATAGTTGCAGATTTGGATTTCTTCACCACCTTTCAAGCGAAGCTTGGATATCTGCTCTCCGTCGAGCCAAACGCCGTTCGCTGAGTTCAGATCTTCTATGAACCATCCGCCCCTCTCCATCGTGATTACCGCATGCTCTCTCGACACGCCCCTGTCGCGGAGGATGTAATCGCACTTCGAGCCACGTCCCAGCAGAAACACCTTCTTGCGCACCGCTACGGGCGGCCCATCGTCAACGCTGAAGTAAAGATGCCCGGCCGGCTGAGCAGCGCGGGCGGACGCCGGAGAAGGCCTGACCCTGGGAGACGGAGCCGGTTCCACCTGCTCCACCAGCTTCAAATCGGCGGGTGGGGGTACCGACACTGAATCGGGCCTGACGTGCCCGGTGCGGACCAGCAGCTCGTACACGGCGATGTTGACGAGAGCGTCGATGCCGAGGCCGGTCGTGTCGGCCAAGGCCTTCAACGGCCTGACCAACCCTCGCCCGAACTCGACCGTCTTTTTCACGCCAGGCTTGTCCATAGCACCGGCTCCAAAGGCATCCCGATCATGCCGATTTCACACGTCTGTCGCCCTGCTTTCGGTTCTTATCCCAACCCGGCACACTAATCAAGTTTCCGGAGCCACCAGCGGTGCATCTCCAACGCATGCCGAGCGGGTTTGACCCGAATGTTGCAATCAAGCAACGTTCGGGTGGACCGAATGACAAGTACCGGTCAAGAAATGGTGGGCATGCTTCGCAATACGGTGGATTACACTCTTTGTGCTATCTGGAAACGTGCGGAGCATGAAAAAGCGCCCTGATAGGTGGTGGTCGATCTTGAAAACCCGCCAGTTGTCTATGCGACTGGCGGGTTGAGTGAAGGGTCGAAAAAGTTTACCCCCGCGCGTGGATGGTTTTTCAGGCGTCAGGAGGGAAAATGACGGCGAAATTTGGTTGTTTCCGAAGGAAATCCCCCTTTGCTTTCGGGCAATGGCTTGCGGAGACGTACGGGATCGTTACGGCGCAGACAACACTGCTACTTCTTTTTGTTCTTGAGGAACTTTTCCGGATCCGCGTCGAACTTCGTCTTGCATCCGGGACAACAGAACACGTAGTACTTGTCCTTGTACTTGGAACGAGTGGTGTCGGCCTTCACGACGAACTGCTTGCCCGACACGGGACAGGTGGCCTTGGTGCCCACCGCCGGAGGCTTGTCGAACGACACAGGAGCCGTGGACTCACCCTTGGCATGGTGCTTGTGCTTGCACTCGCCCTTCTTGGCATGAGGGCAATCGCACTTTTTGTCCCCGCAGGCGGACGCGCTGGAGGGTGCAACCAGACCAACCCCTGCCACAAATACTGCGACAACCATCAACCCTATCAGCTTCTTCATATTCGTTCCTCCTCGCTTTCGGGTTCACGTCCCGAAGATAACCATATTGTTCGTGCCCAGGCAAGGGTTTTGGGCCGTCGGTTGCCTTTGCAACTGGAGGGCAACCCGAACGTTTCAATCAAACAACGTTCGGGTTGAGAGAGCTGGATCCGCACGTCAAAAGGGAGCGAACCTGGCGCTGTCCCAGTACTGTTGCTGAAGCGACTGCTGTTGTTCCAGCAACAGGTGGTAGTGAACCGATTCCCAGTCGGCCAACTTGCGGAAAAACTCCGAAAGCTCCGGCGCCGACGCCGCCTCTGCCTGTTTCATGTAGAAATCACGGGAACTCGCCTCAAGTTGTATCCCTACCGACAGCGCGGTCATTTCGTAGTGGGCGTCGGCAATTCTTTTCTTGATGGCATCGCTGAAGATCGGATGCTCGGCTTCTGGGCGTACCGGCACCTCGAACCTGACAGACGCATCAGGCATGCCCGTCGTCCTCAGCGACTCCAGTTGCCGCCGGAGGTAGTCGAAGTGGGCCCGTTCCTGGCCGGCCAGATCCATAAAGACTTCCTTGCCCCGTTCATCGACCGTGTGAGCAGCCGCCATGTTGTAGAAGTAATAGCCCTGGCGCTCCGCCTGCATGGCCCGCTCGAGCGCCTGCTCTATTTTCTCTCTCACCATCACCCAGCCTCCAGGTCGAACTCCTGCACGTCGAACCAAAACCCCAGGCCCGTAAGCGAATCGATCTGGGCCTGCACTATGGCGACGTGTCCTTCTTCTATGTCGATGAAGGGCTCGAACAACTTTCTCCCCCGCTCGTCGAGTTGCTCCACGGTGCTTTTGTAGAATCGCGACGTCTCGAGTTCCGCTTGCAACACCCTTTTGAGAATTTCCACCTCTCCCTTGCGCTGCTCGGCCGGTTTTTCCACTCTCAGATTCTTCAACTTCTCGAAGCTGTTCCGTACACGCTCCGCCGACGGCAAACGGCTGTGGGGCCCGTCGTCGACAACCCCGTCCGGCTGCGCCCTGTCTTGCCACCGTTTGAGCATCTGCTCGAGGTAATCGAGGTGTCCTTGTTCCTCTTCGGCGAGCAAGCCGAGCACGCGGCGGCCGGTCTCGTCCGTGGCCTGGCGGGCGGCCTCTAGGTAAAGATCTCGCACGCGGGTCTCGTAGCCTATGGCGGTCCGTATGGCCTGTCCCACCTTCACGGGTTACTCCCCGGCGGAGGCGGGCGGAGTAAACACCCTCTGGCCGAGCTCCCTGTCGAGCATCATCAGGGCCGAACGGTTGTCGCCGGCGCGGCCGAGGTCTTCCGCGACCTTCGAGGTCGAAGCCTCTTCTTCTATCTGTTCCTCTATGAACCACTGCAGCATGGGCTTCGAAGCGTAATCTCCCACCTCGTCCGCAAGCTTTGCCAGGGTGTGAATCCGGCTCGTGATGAACCGCTCGTGCTCGTGCGCGTCGTGGAAGGCATCGGCGGGGCTCGACCATGTAGTCTTTTTCAACTCGAGCGGCGCAAGATCGATTCTGGCCCCGCGCTCTGCCAGGTGGTCGAAGAACTTCATGGCGTGCACGATCTCTTCCTGCACCTGGGCCTTCATCCAGTCGGCCATTCCGTCCCAACCGTTGTTGCGGAACCAGGCCATCATGGCCATGTACAGGTAGGCCGACTCCAGCTCGTACTTGATCTGCCGGTTAAGTTCTTCGTGCATCCTCTCGTCTATCATGGCCTACTCCCTTTTCCACAGACCATGTAGGTTGCAGAGCTCCCTGGCCAGTACCTGCTGGGCCGACGAGATGTCGAACACGGCATCGGGTGTGCCGCCCGGCTCGAGAAATATCCTGTACGAGGCCGGGCGGCACACCCG
>JALTMS010000195.1 GCA_027001345.1 Acidobacteriota bacterium
TCATGATGCCGATACCGCCGACCAGCAGCGAGATGCCCGCGATCGAGGCCATCACGATGTCGAAGATGCGCTGAGTCCTCCGGTGCTGCTCGAGCAGGTCTTCCGGAACGATGATGCGGTAGTCCCCTACTCCCTGGTGCCGTACCTCGAGCAGGCGGTGAACGGTGGCCGCCGCCGCACGAATCCCGGCGCTGTCGTCGACCTGGAGGTGAATCGCGTCGAGTTCGTCTTCCATGGGCTTGAAGCGAAAACGCTTGAGAGCCGTCTGGACGGGGATGTAGATCCTGTTCTCGGGGGAGTCCAGCTCGACGCCCTCGAAGTTGTCCTTGGCCACCGCTCGAGGAGCCGCCACACCGACCACCGTCAGCCAGACGTGGTTGACCTTCAGTCGCCGGCCGACAGCGCGAGCCGAGCCGAAGAGGTCGCGGGCGACCCGCGCGCCGATCACCGCCACCTGGGCATAGCGCCGATCTTCGGCGGCGGAAAAGACCCGGCCCTCGGCCAGTACCACATGAGTCATCTCGAAGTGGGAGGGAGAGACGCCGAACACAGCCGCTTCGCTCCGCCCCTGGGGAGAGAAGATGCCATAGACACTGATTTCCTTGATCGCGGTGTGGGCCACCACCTGGGGCAAGGTCTCGAGGGCGATCTCCAGGTCACGCAGATTGAGCCCGAGGGAGTCCTCACGGATTTCCTTGAGCCGTTCTTCCGGCTGCGGAACCGCCTGGACGATGATGTTGCGCAGGCCGAGGGAGTCGATCATCTCCAGCGCCTGGCGCCGGGCACCCTGACCGATGGAGAGCATGCTGATCACCGCGCCGACACCGAAGATCATGCCCAGCAAGGTCAGTGCCGTCCGCAGCTTGTGGTGCGCAAACTCCTCGATCGCCTGGCGGATTCCCGTGCCCCAGTCCATCAGCCCTCCCCGCGAGTTTCGGGTTCGCTCAACGCCACCACCTCGCCTCCGGCAAGGCCCTCGATGACCACTGTACGACTCAGGCTGCGTTTGCCGGTCTCCACTTCGCGCCGCTCGAAGCCGTCGCCCCGGCGCACCCAGACCCAGCTCTTGCCTCCCTTCTGAAACAGAGCCTGATTGGGAATCGAGACCACATCGCTTTCGCGGGTGACAAAGATCGAGGCCAGCACCTGGCTGCGGGGCTTCATCTTCTGCGGGTCGGTGCGGTCCAGTTCGATGGTCAACTCGAAGTACTTCACCGGCGACTCGGATTCGATCGGATTGGCGATCGGCTGGACGGTCTTGACCTTGCCCGGATAACGCGCATCGGGATGAGCATCGAGGGCAACGCTGACCTCGAGTCCTTCGGCCAGGCCCGCCGCCTCCGACTCGAGAACGTGAAGCTTGGCCTCCATTCGACTCAGATCGGGCAGTTCGCCGAGGGCACCGCCTCCCCAGACAGTGTTGCCCACCGACATCTTTTCTCCGCGCCAGTTGGTGGTGCGGAAGAACACACCCCCGTGGGGAGCCCGCACCTCGAGCGACTCTCGAGCCTGCTCGTATTGGGCCAGGCGCACCTGTTGGGTCT
>JALTMS010000196.1 GCA_027001345.1 Acidobacteriota bacterium
TAGAACGCACCCGAGGCCAGCTCTCCATAGCGCCCGCGGTCACTGATGTGGTGCACCTGGCCGGATCGGGACAGCAGGCGAAAACGCAGGTGATAACCCCGACACTCGAGGGCCGCTCGCTCGAGTTCGTCGGCCACCCGAGGACGGTCTTCGGGATGGACCAGGTCGATCAACGCCGGCTCTCCTGCCAGCAGGCGCTCGCCGCTGTAGCCGGTCAGTGCCTCGATGCCACTGGAGTAGGTGTCGTTCTCGCCGCTGCCGAGGCGATAGAGCACGCCGGGCAAGAAGTCGGCGGCCAGTTCTTCTCTGCTGTGGCGGCGATCAGAGCCACCGGGCTCGGCGGTCTTCTTCACCGCAGCCTCCCGCATACGGCGGCTCGGACTCCCCCAAGAGTCGGCTGTGGACCCTCTTCCCGCACCACGGTGAAAGATAGGCGCCGCCGAAGGGGAAACCAGCGACACGTGATCGCACCGCCCGCGAGCATCCGGAATCGTTCAGGACCTCCCGGCAGCTCTTCAGGGCCCGTCGCAGACGACACGCAGACCCTCGAGGCGCAGAGCGTCGAGACCGCCTTCCGCGAGGCGATCACCACCGAGGGGGTCGTCCTCACCGACGGTGAAGCGCAGCCGCAGGCGCCCGCCCCGCGGAGGCTCGAGGGGCACCCGAACGCTCTGCCAGCCCCCCTCTCCCTCCGGCGGCAAGTCGAAGGTCACCCGACGCCCGTCGCCCTCTTCCACCTCACCGCGGAACCAGGCCCGGGGAGGCCAGCTCGCCGGCCCCGACTGGCGGGAAAACCAGCGACGATACGTCAGTTCCATGCCCTCGAAGCCTCCGACCTCGAGCCACGGGGAGAGCAGCAGGGTGCGCCCCCGATCCACGTCGTCGTCCAGCGGCGTGCTCCCGGCGTTGCCCGTCACCCAGGCCCACTGCCCCGACGCCGCCCGTTCCGGTGCCGTCCAGCGCCCCGCTTCGCGGACGCCCCGGGGCCGGGCCCGTTCCCAGGCGCCGGCGGCAGCGTCTCCGGCCACGGACCAGGCGCCGGGCGTCTCGAAATCGTCGGCGAAGATCAGCTCTCGTCGCTCGCTGCCCACCAGCACCTCGAAGGCGCTGCGGGAAGGACGCTCCCCGCCGGTCTCCGCCTCGACGCGAAACCCGGCCCGCGCCCCGCAGGGCAGCTCGAAGGCGACCCGAAAGCTCACCCGCGCCCGCCCGCCGGGCTCCAGCCGCGGATACCGCGCCTCGCCGACTTCCACCCGGGTGCCCGGAGTGGTCGGCACCAGGCGCACGCGCTCCGGACCCAGAACCCGCTCGCCGGCGTTCTCCAGGGTGACGTACAACAGCGCGGTCTCCCCCGGATCGAGAGCACCGTCCCCGTTGCCTGCTTGCCGATCGTCGATCTCGACCCCCCGTTCGAGCAGCGGTCGCCGAGCGCTGCCCACCGCGGCGACCGCATCGATCTCCCCTGCTCCGGACCCCTCTCCCGCCGGACGTGAGCTGCGTGCGAGGATCCGCCGCACCTCGGCAGGCGAGAGAAAGGGATCGG
>JALTMS010000197.1 GCA_027001345.1 Acidobacteriota bacterium
TCGAAACGCGCCTCGTGCTCGACGCCCGCCGGTATGAAATAGCAATCACCGCGCCTGTACGTTCGCGTCGTGTCGCCCACACGCAGCTGCATGCTTCCTTCCACCACGATCCCCCATTGGGCGCCGTGTGAATGCGGCGGTATTTTTCCAACCGGCTCTATGTCGAAAAACACCACCTGCCTGCGGCCGTCTTCCATCAGCCAGCCGCGCACTCCTTCCATTGCAATATCGATCTCCGGCAGGCTCTTCACGAACTGCGGAAAGTCGTTGCCACCCATGACTCCTCCTTTCGCCGGGCAGACATTACCCCTTTGTTGCCTACTGCAACAAGGGGTTACCGATGCAACAACACCTTGCGTCTGCCCTGGCGCAACGAATTCGCCGGTGCTACCATGGCGTGCGATGAACGGAACCCGAAAAACCCCGAAACCAGCACGCCTTCTTGGCGGGGCTGCTCTCGCCGAACTGGGGGCTTCGCTCTTGCAGCTGGTGGTCATGCCCGCAGGGCTGTCGCCGACGCGCGTGGAGCACAGAGGCCCCGGGCGTGCAAGGCCCGTGGTGCTCGTGCACGGATGGGGAGCGGCACGGACGGCCATGCTCGGCGTACAGGTTGCTCTCAGGCTTTCAGGCTTCGACAGGGTGTACGGCTTTTTCTTCTCGTCGGAGGATGCGCCGGCTGGAATAGAATCCATCGCCGAAAGGCTTGCGGTTTACGTAAAGCGTGTCCGGGACGCCTGCGGCGGAAGGCACACGGTCGACCTCGTCTGCCACAGCCTCGGGGGACTTGCCGCTCGGTATTATCTCCAGCACCTCGGCGGTCACAGGCTGGTCGACCAATGCATAACTCTTGCGACACCTCACGGTGGGAGCTACGCCTCGTACTGGGTGCCAACCATCGTGGGAAGACAACTCCGGCCCGAGTCGGATTTCATCGGGCGGCTCAACGCCCCCGGCCACCGCGCCCCGGGCGTACGCTTCCATTCAATCGGCGCGGGCCTCGACTTGATGGTTCTGCCACGTGAAAGCGCACTCTACCGGCAGGGTTCTTGCACGATGATCGACGATACGGGACACAACGGGATCTTGCTCAATCCAAAGGCCCTTCGAGAGGTTTGCGACAGGCTTTCGGCCGGGCAGGACATACCCGCGCCGGCCGGAAGGAGGGCTCTATCCGCCGCCCTCGGCGTTTTCAAGCGCCTGCGTAGGCCAAGAAATTGACGGTCAGGTCACCGCCGTTTTCCGGCAGGACCCGGCAACCGGCTCGGGCGCAGGCCGCTGGCCCGAACGCCCTAGACCGCCCTCTTCCTCATCTCGGCAAAGAACTGCTCTAGGTCCATCCCCTTTTTCTCGATTTCCGACCACACCCTGTCAATCTCCGGATCGAGCGCCACCGTGTCGAGTTGTGCCAGCGTTCCCACCCAGCCCAGCCGGCGGGCCAATATGAACTTGCCGCGCAGCCTGTCTGGCAGATCGAGAAACTCACGGCAAATCCCGACGAGCCTGGCGTGGTCCCGCGGGAGGTCTCCCCTGAGTTCCATCAACA
>JALTMS010000198.1 GCA_027001345.1 Acidobacteriota bacterium
CGACTCCTCGTCGAGGGGGCCGAAACGCTGCTCGAGCAGGCGGACGAGGACGGCGCGGGCACGCTGGCGGTGTCCCTCCTCCCTGCCCCTTTCCATCCCTTGCCGCAGACCCTTCTGGATGCCCTTTTGGATGCCCTCTTGGATGCCCTTCTGGATGCCCAATTGCAGGCCTTCTCGAATACCTTCTTCTCGGAGCTGGCGTGCGGTGCTCATGATCTCCTCGCGCATCTGGGGCCCGATGATCCGGCCCAGCCGCTCGGCCAGGGCCCGGTGATCGAAGTTCTCGCGGACATGAAGAATATACATCAGCAGGGTCTGGAACGCTGCGCGGCCGCCGGGGCTGGCGTGGAGTTCGGCGATCAGCGCCGCCCAGCGCTCCAGGCGTCCAACCAGGTCACGGACCTCGCGCACGTGCTTGAGCAGCAGCAGCGCGAGGCGGCCCCGAGCCGTCAGAGGGGAGCCCTCGATCTGCCCGTCGCTGCACTCGCTCAGATCCAGCAGCCAGAAGGAAAAACTCGGCAGCCAGCGCTCGGCCTGTCCGCCCGCCGGTGCGGGTGTGTGAGGACTTGCATTCCCTCGCCGTTTGACGTATGAACTGAGACACCCTCATTGGGAAGGGGGGATGATCATGTTGCTGGAAGGCCCCACACCAACAGCAGCTACGCTCCGTCGAAGAAGAGCCTCCGCAGGCGCGGACGGGTTTCTGTCCGCCTCGCCCACTTTGGAATCCACACTTTTTCCGGCACCGGCGTCACCCTACCCGCGTCGATGCGACAAGGAGGCATCCATGAACAATGAAGTGAGACGGAAGAATCCTAGCCTCCTCCCCCCCGGTCCGTTATTTGCCCCTGCTGCTGGCCCTGGTGGTGGCGCTGCTCGTGCCTGAGAGCGTCGCTCAGTGTCCGACCGACGAGCCTCTGACCTCGCCGGAAGCGGAGGGTGATCCGTACTACGTCCAGATCTGCGGTCTGGATCCGGGTGGTGGTGCCGATCCCATTCCCTGCCCCTCCCCCGAGTCCGCCCCTGTACTGGCAGCCGGCTCGGAAAGAGCACAGGGCATGGTGATACGCGGGACAGTTCCCAATGGGTACGGCAACGCTCATGCAGTGTGGTGGATGGCGGAGACCGTCGATTCCTCAGGCTTCCTCCACACCCTCTGGACCCATCGCTCCACCGACGGCATTCCCAGCGGCGGCCTGGCCCCGGGCGATGACGTCGAATTCGGAGCCCCCGGCCTTCCCGAGAACAGCAGCGTGCGCTTCCGCGTTACCTTCGAGGATGCCAACGGCCTCAAACTCTGCTGGTCGGACCGCAGCTCCGAATATGGAACCACCACATTCGACACTTCCAGCGAACCGGCTCTCCCGAGTGGGATATTCCTGAAGGTCCAGGATGATTACGACCGCCCTGAAACCCACCCTCTCGATGCAACTCCCCCCGGCGATGGGCTCGGGCCGGACGAGGTGTGGACTTCTCGTGCCATCGGCAGCAGCACAGCCCACGAGGTGCGCATCGCCGAGAACGCCATCCAGGCGCTGGCGG
>JALTMS010000199.1 GCA_027001345.1 Acidobacteriota bacterium
GCCTCATGTCGTAGCTTTTCCGTGTATCGTCGGGGATGATTGAATCCAGCTCGGCCACCTCCCGCGACTCGTCGTCACCCGCGGCACGGCGCGGAGGATCCTCGAGGTTGTTCGACGGCAGGTATCCGAGTAGTGTCCTGATTCGTGCGATGCAGTCTTGGTCGTTGTCGCAGGCGAAGTGGGCGCAGCCCGATTTGGCCGAGTGGGCTTCCGCTCCGCCGAGCGCCTCGAAGGTGACCTTTTCTCCCGTTACTTTCTCGATGACCTTCGGGCCCGTGATGAACATGTACGAAGTGTTTTTTACCATGAACACGAAGTCGGTCATGGCGGGGGAGTAAACGGCGCCGCCTGCCGTGGGGCCCATTATGGCACTTATCTGGGGAATGACCCCGGAAGCTACGGAGTTGCGGTAGAAGATCCGGCCGTAACCGCTCAGCGCGTCCACGCCTTCTTGGATGCGTGCGCCGCCCGAATCGTTCAGGCCCACCACGGGGCAGCCGGCTTTCAGCGCCATGTCCATCACCTTGCATATCTTCTTCGATTGCATCTCGCCCATCGTGCCGGCGCGAGACGTGAAGTCCTGCGAGTATGCGAACACCCGCCTGCCGTCCACCAACCCGAAGCCCGTGACCACTCCGTCTCCGGCGATTTCCGTGTCGGCCATGCCGAAATCCGTGCAGCGGTGCCGGACGAACATGTCCGTTTCGGTGAACGTGCCGGGGTCGAAAAGAAGCTCGAGCCGTTCCCTGGCGGTGAGCTTGCCGCCTTTGTGTTGCTTCTCCACGGCCTTCAGGCCGCCTTGCTCGAGCTGTTCCGCCCTCAACTTGTCGAGTTGCTCGATCCTTTCCTTGACCGTCTTCATGAACTCCTCCACATTCATTCCGGCACCATGGCTTGAGTTTGTAACGTCAGGCTAAAGAATCACCGCTTCGACTGTGGTGCGCAGCGTACCGTATGATACCTCGAACCGCCGCGGTTGCGGCGGCAAACGCGCTTACTGGCCGGTGCAGACCGGCTCTGGCTCGGCGCACTTGTTCGTCGTGTCGTCACAGGCGAAGGTGGAGCACTCGATACCGCTGGTGCAATCGTCGCCGACGTTTTTCTGTTGCGCGCACTGAGATGTCGACGAATCGCAGTACAGCCCCTGGCCGCAGAACGGCTCCGAGTTGGTGCTGCAGGCTTCTCCTGAGGCCGCGTAGGCCGTGCAGGTTTTGCTCTGCGTGCTGCAGAACAGGCCCGCCCGGCATTCGAAGATCGATGCGCACTCGTCGCCCTCTGCCTGAAGGCCGATGTAGGGAGTTTCACAGTTGTCCAGGAAATCGCTCGGGTTGTTGCTTCCCGTGCAGCCGAGCGCCTTGAATGCCTCCACGCATTTTCCCGCCTTGGCGGCGTCGTAGGTGCCCCTGCCCGCCTCAACGGCATTTTTGATGGGTGTTGCAAAAAATTGTTCGAACATGTTGGTGTAGTGTGCCGTACAGCCCTGTTCGTCGGAGAAGTTGTCGCCTTGGATTTGAGCGAGTTCCTCCGCGTTGCAGCATTGGT
>JALTMS010000200.1 GCA_027001345.1 Acidobacteriota bacterium
GCCGAGCTGGACCCACTCGCGCAGGCGATCGACGGGTGTGATCTCACCGTCCACGACTCGCGCGATGAGCATGTGGAAGCTGTTGGAGCCGAGGTCGATGGCGGCGTAGGTACCCGGGAGGGCCTTTTTTTCCACGGAACGTTCCTCTCCGGCGCGGATGCGGCAACGGCCGCAACGCCCACGGAATGCTAACTCGGATTGTGCTTCAGGCTTCCAGGCGAAACGTCGCAGACGGCCGCCGGCTGGCTCGCAACCGCCAGATGAGGCGTTGCAGAGGAAGCGCTGATGCTTGATCCGAGCTAACGTATCGTCCCATGGCGACCTTTGTCATCGGCGACATTCATGGCTGCGCGGCGAGCCTCGCCGCCCTTCTCGAGCGCCTGCCCACGGACGACGACGATCGCCTGTGGCTGGTCGGCGATCTGGTCAATCGCGGGCCCAACTCCCGCGGGGTGCTGCGCTGGGTTCTCGAGCAGGGCTCGCGGGTGGTGACTGTGCTGGGCAACCACGAGCTGTCGATCTTCGCCCGCTACCACCTGCGGGGCTCGAGTGGCAGGGACGAACTGGCCGCACTCTTCGGCGCCGCGGAGTTGCCCGCGATCATCGAGTGGATCGCCTCCTGCCCGCTGGTCCACGCGGAAGGCGGGAAGGTGCTGCTCCACGCCGGCGTCCTGCCCTGCTGGAGCCGGGACCAGACCGAGGACATGGCACGAGACGCCCATGCCGCGTTGACCGGTGCGCTGCGGGATCCGATCCTCGAGTTGCTCTTCGGCGGCTGCCTGCCTCGCAAGTGGAAGGACGACCTGCCGCCGGTCGAACGGCACGCCTTCGTGATCCGGACCCTGACCCGGCTGAGGATGGTCGAGTCGAAGCGACGACCCGTCTTTCCCTACACCGGATCCCCCGACCAGGCTCCTGCCCACTACCGAGCCTGGTTCGAGCGGCAGCACGAGAGCTGGACGGCGAGCCAGATCTTCTTCGGCCACTGGGCCGCCCTTGGCCTGCACCTGAGCGGGACCAGCGTGGGCCTCGACACGGGATGCGTCTACGGCGGGCACCTGACCGCCATCGAGCGCGACACCGGCCGGATCTTTCAGGTTCCCCGCCAGCCGGGTGACCAGTAGCCCGGGGCTGGACACATCGGTGCTCTCAGCTCCGCCAGAGCCGGCCCTCGGAAGCTGAACTCCCTCGAACCGTCGAGCTGGTCGCACCCGGAGCCCATACCCCACTGCTGGCAGGCGACTCGTCCCGCCCCGCGCACGAAGGTGCTCTACGAAGCACCGAGGCGGCGCAGGACTCGCGGAGGGAGCAGCCAGTGGAGCTGAGCCCAGCCCTGGGGGAAGAGTTCGATGCAGGCAGCGCCCGCCTTTTTCATGCTGGTGAAGGGGCGTCGCCGCTGCCGATGGCAGCGGCGACGATCAGATCCAGACTGGGCAAGTGCCCCGCGCAGAGCACCGATTCCACGCCGAGATCTCGCACCTCCGCCAGGAGTCGGCCGGGATCGCCACCCGGGGTCAGGGCTTCGGTCGTGATGATCGCATCGGCATCGAACGCCAACTCCTCGGCGGCGATGAGGGCGGTTTCGAAGGCTCGCAGCAGCGGGCTCGAAACGATGGCCTCGGGTCGAACACCGAGTCGGACCAGTCCGCGAGCGGATAGCCGGGTACGTTCCCGGCCGAGATCGGTCAGCGGGCGATGATGGTCGTCGGGGCAGGTCGGATCAGCGTGATCGACGGCAATGCCATGGCGCATCAGGACGATCTGCATCGGTGTCCTCCATCCAGGGACGAGCTGCGCTCGCCGGATGTCAGCAGACTACAACATCGCCTCTCCACGCCGGGTGCAGGACATCAGTGCCAGGTTTCGATCCTCCTCGGGCCCACGACGCGCTCGAAGTCCCGTCGGGCGATGCGAATCGCCTCTTCGTGACTGCCGGCATTGAAGGTGATCGTCGTCGCCGAGCGTAGTGAGGGCGTGATGTAGACCGGCAGGTCATAGAGGTTGCCGAAGGGAGGCTCGGAACCCACCTCGCAATCGGGAAACAGCTCGAAGAGTTCGTCCTCGGTGGCCAGGCGCACCACCGACGTGCCGACCTCCCGGGCCACCACCGCGAGATCCAGTTGCTCGATAGCGGGCAACACCACCATGAGGAAGCGTCCATCGGCCCAGATCACCACTGTCTTGGCAAACTCCCATCCCGACGTGTGGGTGTGCTGAGCGGTGCACTGGGCTCTGAAATCCCGCCGATGGGCCAGCACCTGATAGCCGACTCCCTGCTTTTCCAGATACTCCCTGAGCCTTGGCGAAGCCTGGGTCATCGCTCACCTCCCGCGAGGCCAGTGCGCCCTCGATCACCGCGGCCGTCGGGGCCGAGGGCGATCCGGTCGCCTGGCTCCCGCTATCCAGCGGTCCATTCTACTCCGTCACAGGCGCTTTCTTGTGTCGCGCGAAGGGGTCTGGCAGGCCCGTGGCGCAGACACCCCCCTCGGCGTCAGAATAGGCGCTTCCCATGCCCTCTTCCCTGGCGACCGGCCGCAGCGTTCGGCGCCCAAGGAGTTGCTCGTCATGCGCTACCTGCTGATCGGTGTCCTCGCCCTTTCCCTGCTCGGCTGCTCGGCCCCCGACAAGGCGGGTGATGCCGCCGGCACACCCGCGGCGGACAAGCTCTTGTCGAAATACACCACCTTCCCCCTGACCACCGATTTCACTCGACTCACTCAGTCCCAGCGCCAGATGCTGCCCCTGTTGGTGGAGGCCGCCCGTGCGATGGACCAGGCCTTCTGGGTCCAGGCATGGGGCGAGAAGGACGAGTTGCTGGCTTCGATCGACGACTCCGGCCTCCGACGCTTCGCCGAAATCAACTACGGCCCCTGGGATCGTCTCGACGGCAACCGCCCCTTCATCGAGGGTGTCGGGCCCAAGCCCGCGGGGGCCAACTTCTACCCGACGGACATGAGCAAGGAAGAGTTCGAGCAGGCCGTTGCCAACTCCGACGACCAGGGCGCGGCTCTGCGCAGTCTCTACACCATGGTCCGCCGCAACGAGGACGGCAGCCTGAAGCCGATCCCCTACAGCCAGTTCTTCGGTCGACAGGTCGCCCTCGCCGCGGCCAAGTTACGCAAGGCGGCGACCCTGGCTGAGAACGACCAGCTTCGGCGCTACCTCGAGCTGCGCGCCGATGCTCTCGAGAGCGACATCTACCAGCCCTCGGACATGGCCTGGATGGAGATGAAGACCAACACCCTGGATATCGTCATCGGCCCGATCGAGACCTACGAGGACCAGCTTTTCGGCTACAAGGCATCGTTCGAGGCCTACGTGCTGGTCAAGGACATGGACTGGAGTCAGCGCCTCGAGCGCTACTCGGCTTTCCTGCCCGACTTGCAAAAGGGACTTCCGGTAGACGCAGCCTACAAGCAGGAGATGCCGGGCACCGACTCCGAACTCAACGCCTACGACGTGCTCTACTACGCTGGAGACTGCAACGCCGGCTCGAAAACCATCGCGATCAACCTGCCCAACGACGAAGAGGTACAGCTCACGCGGGGCTCGCGACGCTTGCAGTTGAAAAACGCCATGCGGGCCAAGTTCGACAAGATCCTGGTTCCCATCGCCAACGAGTTGATCGCCGAAGACCAGCGGCAACACATCACCTTCGACGCCTTCTTCGCCAACACCATGTTTCACGAGGTGGCTCACGGGCTGGGCATCAAGAATACGATCAACGGCCAGGGCACGGTCCGCTCGGCGATGAAGGAGCAGGCATCGGCCCTCGAGGAGGGCAAGGCCGACGTGCTGGGCCTGTACATGGTGGAGCGGCTGCACGAGATGGGTGAGTTGGGCGAAGCACCGCTGATGGACAACTACGTCACCTTCATCGCCAGCATCTTCCGTTCGATCCGCTTCGGTGCCTCCAGTGCCCACGGCAGAGCCAATCTGGTGCGCTTCAACTTCTTCAAGGAGATGGGCGCCTTCACTCGCGACGAGGCCAGCGGCACCTACCGCATCGATGCCGACAAGATGAGCGAGGCGATGGATGCCCTCTCGAGGAAGATCCTCGTCCTCCAGGGTGACGGCGACTACGCCGGCGCCAAGGCCCTGATCGACCGCTACGGCACGGTCGGACCGCAACTCGAGGCGGACTTGCAGCGTCTGGGCAGGGCGGGTATTCCCGTCGATATCGTCTTCGAGCAGCCTGCCGCCGAAGTGCGCTGAGAGACAGCAGCAGGGAGCGGCGATACCGTGCATCCGATCCTGTTCCAGATCGGCCCGCTGGTCGTCGGCTCCTACGGCGCAGCGGTGGTCTTCGCCGCCTTCGTCGGCTGGCTGCTGCTGCCCCGTTACGCGCGCCGTGCCGGTATCGATCCGAGCCACGCCCGGGACCTGATGGTGCAGGTCTTCGTGGCCGGAACCATTGGCTGTCGGCTGGCCAACATCTTGCTACGGCTCGACGAGGTGATCGCCAACCCGCGGTTGGGCCTGTGGCTCTTGCAACAGGCCGGTGTGTGGTACGGCGCCGTGCTCGGAGGACTGGGGGTCGGCCTGGTTCTGGTGCGCCGCTACCGGCTGCCTCTGTGGCGGACTTTCGACGCGGCGGCGATCCCCGTGGTGGTGGGAGGCGGCCTGGGTCGTCTGGCCTGCCTGCTCTCCGGCTGCTGCTTCGGCACCGCCTGCTCGATGCCCTGGGCGCTGACGTACACCAACGCTGTGGCCCACAAGATTCACGCCGACCTGCCCTGGACACCGGTCCACCCGACGCCGCTGTACGAGATGGCGGCAGCCCTGGCGATCGCGCTTTTCCTCGAGTTCTATGGCCGCCGGCCCCGGCTCCCCGGCACCATCGGCCTGCTCTGGCTGATGCTCTACGGGACGGCTCGCGCGGGCATCGAGTTCTTTCGCGGCGACCTCGTGCGGGGTACGGTGCTGGGTGTGATGAGCACCTCTCAGGCCCTCGGTCTGCTGACCGCAGCGGTGGCGGCGGGCGTCTTGCTCTACCGCCAGCGCAGAAGGCGACTGGAGTGAAGCGTCGGGTCGGCGTGCTCGAGTTGCTGGCGGCGGCGGCCAGTCAAGGGGCCGTCGATCACCTGCACCGCTTTTTCTTCACCCGCCAGGCAGCGGGCGTGATGCCTCAGGTAGTCTCCGCCTGGGCTCGCCGACAGGGGCACGCAACTTTCTATGCGACGTGGTACGGCGCAGGCCGGGCGGAAAAACTACTACCCGACGATCTGGACGTGGTCTTCATCGCCTGTCACTCCCCGGGCAGTCTGGTGGCCTACGCGCTGGCCTCCATCTACCGTGCCCGCGGCGTGCACACGGTGCTCGGCGGCCCCCACGCGGCCTCGTTCCCGGCCGACGCCGAGCGCTTTTTCGACACCGTAGTCGAAAGCTGCGACGAGACCGTCATCGCTCGATTGATCGACGACCCCTCCGCTCACCGCGGCATCATCGCGACCGGTGCAGCACTGGACGCACTGCCGACGGTCGAGGAACGCGAGCCGGAGATCCGCCGATCGGCGATGCTCGGTGGCCGCCCCTTCTTCGCCACCACCGTACCTCTACTCTCGAGCCTCGGCTGCCCCTACCGCTGTGACTTCTGCATCGATGCCACTCGCCGCTGGACGCTACTTCCCGCTGGAGATCTCGAAGGCGATCTGGAGTTTCTCGAATCACGCTATCCCGGCGTGCGACTCGTCTTCCACGATCCGAACTTCGCGGTTCGCTTCGACGAGGTGATGGAAGTTCTCGCCACCCGGCCCCCGCAACATCGACTGCCCTACGCGATGCAAGCCAGCCTCTCGATACTCACCCCACAGCGCCTGCCCCGACTGGCGGAAACCGGTTGCGTCTACACCGCGCCGAGTCTCGAAACCTTCTCGGACTATGCGGAGAAGTCGGGCATCGCCCCCGCACCGGCCACCGAGCGTCTCGGGAAGATGATCGGGCACTTGCAGGCGATTGCGGACCATGTCCCGGGCATCCAGGTCAACCTGATCTTCGGCCTCGACCAGGATGGGGACGGCCGGGAGCATCTCGAGCTGTCGCTGGCGCTGATGCGTGCGGTGCCCTTCGCACTGATCACGGCCACCATTGCCATGCCCTACGGCGGAACCGAGCTGCACCAGCGACTGCGCCGGGAGGGCCGACTGCTGACAAGCCTGCCGCCGGCGTTCTACTACTTGCCCGACATGGCGTTCCTCCGCCCTTCCGGCGACCACCCCGAGGCACTTTATGATCGCCTGATTCGGGCGTTCGAAGTGATGACCTCGCGGGAGATCCTCCTGGCGCGCGCTCGCAGCTCCCTGCCCCTGGGCCTCAAGGTGTTGCACAACGCTCGGGCACTCGAAGCGCGTCGCATGCTCAAACGCCTACGCGTTGTGCGTCGGCGCCTCGATACCGACAACGAGCTGCGCGCCTTCTTTCATGGCGCGCACGGGCGACTGCCCGACTGGTATCGGCAGCGGGCGCGCCGCCGTCTCGGTCCCTACGCCCGCCTGCTGGCCCCCGACTGGCTGCGAGCTGTCCAGGGATGACGCCTGGCGGCTCGACCGCTGGCGTCGATCATCGACTCGACAGCCACCCGACGCTGATCAATCCCCGCCAGGAGGGGCGCCGTGGCGGCAGGGCCTCGCTGCCGGCGGGATCCCAGGTGCCGAAGAGATGGTCCCACCAGTCCACCGCCAGGCCGAAGTTGCA
>JALTMS010000201.1 GCA_027001345.1 Acidobacteriota bacterium
CGAATCCCAGCGCCAGACCTTCCACAAGAAGCGCAGATATTCGAAACGGTAGTGGGCGATTAGACCCTGGGTGATCAGCGCCCGGATGCCGGAGACGATCTGCCCGGCAGTGGGCCGCGCGCGCCACCGTGGCTGCGGGCGCCGCGCGAGCATCGCGCGAACCCGATCGAGGTAGGCCCGCGGATCGTAGATCTTCCGTAGCAGCCGGCGATAGCCTGCCACCAGAGTCTTCTCCGGGAGCACGGTCTCGAAATTCACGTAGCCGAACTGGTCGGTGCCGATGTGGGGTTTGAGCCGGCCTTCCTTTTCCAGCCGGCGGGTCAGAGCCGTACCCGGCAGAGCTTGCAGCACACCGACCATTGCAAAAGGAATTGCGGCCTGCTCGATCAAGTCGTACTGCTCGTCGAAGATCGACGGCGTATCGCTGTCGAATCCGATGATGAATCCGGCCCAGACATCCATTCCGTGCTCGATGATGCGGTGTACCCGTCCGGCGATGTCGCCCTTCATGTTCTGCACCTTGTGCATCTCGGCGATCGAATCCGCCGACGGACTCTCGATACCGATGAACACGCTTTCAAAGCCTGCCTCGACCATCGACTTCATCAGTGGCTCATCGTCGGCCAGGTTGAGCGAAGCCTCGGTGTAGAAGAAGAAGGGCCAATCGTTGGCCTCCTGCCAGCTCTGGAGATGGGGAATCAGCGCGCGAACTTCCTTCTTGTTGCCGATGAAGTTGTCATCGACGAAGAAGACGCTGCCCCGAAAACCGGTCCGGGCGATGGCGTCGAGTTCCCGCTGCACCTGCTCGGGGGTCTTGACCCGCGGCTTGCGCCCATACATCACGATGATGTCGCAAAATTCGCAAGAAAAAGGGCAGCCACGAGAGTATTGCAGGGCCATGTGGAGGTAGTGCCTGACGTCGAGCAAGTCGTAGCGCGGCACCGGGGAGTCGGTGATCGGTGGCTTGTCGCAGCCGTCGAAGCGGTGCGGCGCCCGCCCCCGCTCGAGCAGCCGGCAGAACTCCCCGATCGAGCCCTCGGCCTCGCCGACGAAGACATGGTCGGCGGCGGCGAAGTCTTCGGGAACAGCGGTGGCGTAGGGGCCGCCCACCGCGCAGCGCACGCCGAGAGCACGACAGCGCTCGACAAGCTGATGCATCGACTCGCGCTGGGCCAGCATGCCCGAGATCAGCACCACGTCGGCCCCACGAATCTGCTCGTCACTCAGGCGCTCGGCATTGAGATCGACCAGACGAAGTTTCCAGGAGTCGGGCAGCATGGCCGCCACGGTGATCAGCGGCAGCGGCGGCAGCAGGCAGCGCTTGCCCACCAACCGCAGAGAGTACGAGTAGCTCCAGTATGTCGGAGGGAACTCGGGCCAGACGAGCAGGGCTTCCATGTTCTCTCCTCGGCGTGTGGAAACGGGTCGCAGTCGCTCCTCGATCGGACCCGCGCGCCGTCAAGGAGTACGTGGAAAGGTCTTCGGCCGCAACCGGCGCGAGGTTCACTACCCATGAAAAACGCCCCGCCGAAGCGGGGCG
>JALTMS010000202.1:0-771 GCA_027001345.1 Acidobacteriota bacterium
GCACCAAGCTCGCCCGGAGCACGGCGGAGGGGGTGGGGATGGCCCTGGCCCTGCTCGACCGGGCGGCCTCGCTCGACGACGGCAGGCGCCAGCGACGGACGGCGCGGCGCCTGGCGGAGCTGACCGGGGCGACCGAGGTCTCCGAGGTGCTGGTCACGCAGTGGATGAGCCGGCTGCGGGCCACGATCCGGAAGAAGCTCCCAGGAGAGCCGGGAGTCGAGGACCGGATCGTGGACCACGACCGGGACCGGGGCTACCGGCTGGGGGAGGGCTTCTCCTGCTCGGGCTTCGACCTGACAGAACAAGTGCGGAACTGTCAGGTCCGGATCGCCGGGCGACGGTCGAAGGCCGGTTCTCGATAGGGGGCAGGCCCCCCAACTGTCAGGTCGAGCGGGTCACCTGCGATACCGGCGGCACCGGCTGCGGGCGAGATTCTGCCCATGCCGAGCCGGACTTCCAACGCTGCCGAACCGACGCTGGTTGACCGCACCCTCGGCACCTTCCAGCCCCACTACCCGGAGCCGCTGACCCGGGCCGAGGCCGCCGAGATCATCGACAACTTCACGACCTTCGTGCGGTTGCTGGCCCAGGCCGACCTCGACGCCGAGCCCTGGCCCGATCGCCGGGACCGTCGCGACGGTTCTCGTCGGCTCCGAGACACCCAACCCGCCGAGCCCGGAGACCCGCGATGAACAGCATCCACGCCCTCACGCTCCCCTTCGAGGGCGAGCCCCTCACCACCCTGACCTGGAAGGGACGACCCGCCTGGAT
>JALTMS010000202.1:781-1540 GCA_027001345.1 Acidobacteriota bacterium
CCTCGGTCGGCCCCGCCACCGGAGCGCTCGGCTCGGTGGCGGGGCCGACCGAGGAGTCCATGCCCGTCGTCCGCCATCGTCGCCAGCTCGCCAACTTCTCCGAGACGGAGGAGCGATGACCAGGCGTGCTCGCTACCCCTCGCCCCGTCCGCCGTCGGATGAGACGCTGGGGATGGTGCAGGCGGCGTTCCAGCCGCTGTCGCCCCAGCCGTTCACGCGCGACGACGCCCGCGAGGCCGTCCACAACCTGGGCCGCTTCTTCGCCGTCCTGGAACGGTGGTCCAGCGAGGGGCGGGCCGATGACGGCCGCACGGATCCCGGTCGGCTCCGAGACACCCAACCCGCCGAGCCCGGAGACCCGCGATGAACAGCATCCACGCCCTCACGCTCCCCTTCGAGGGCGAGCCCCTCACCACCCTGACCTGGAAGGGACGACCCGCCTGGATCGGCCGGGAGATCGGCCGGCGGCTGGACTACGCGGACCGCGGGAAGCGGCTCGTCTCCCGGATCCGCAAGGAGTGGGCGGACGAGTTCATCGAGGGCACGGACTACGTCCTGCTCTCCGGCGAGGACCTGGCCGCGCTCAAGGCCATGCTGGGACATGGTACCCACGGGGTACCCGGTCGCACGGCGCGCCTGATGCTGCTGCTGGAGCCGGGCCTGCACCTGGTCCTCACGAAGACCGACAAGCCCATCGGCAAGCGGCTCCGGCGCTTCCTCGTGGACAAGGTGCTCCCCCAGCTCGTCCGCACCGGCAGC
>JALTMS010000203.1 GCA_027001345.1 Acidobacteriota bacterium
GCCTCGGCTTCCGCTGCCATTCCTGCCGCATAGTGCATGTCCCGTACGATGTGGTAGCCGGCGTGGAGCAGTGCTGTCGGCGCGATCCACTCCGCGACGCGCACCGTGGTCCGGGCCAGCGCCAGTAGCGGTGGCCGCAGGGGTGCCGGCAGGGTCCGGATCAGCGTGTGTGCCGCCCCCATCGCCTTTCGGAAGCCCCCCTGCTGCTCGTTCCAGGGCATCCCGCCCGTCCGCAGGAACGCTTCGATTTCGGGCAGGTGGTGACGTTCGACGAAGTGGCGCGCCATGGCGCCGGCCTCGAGGTGTCGCCGGCAGTGAGCGGCGAAGTCGGCGAACTCCGAGCGGTGCCGGGTGACTGTCGCCTCGGTATAGACCAGCTCGACCCCGGCGCGCTCGAGTCGGAAGGCCAGCTCGATGTCTTCGAAGCCGTAGCGGGAAAAGCCCTCGTCGTAGCCGCCGATCTCGAGCAGTGCGCTGCGCGGAACGGAGAAATGGCCGGTCAGGCAATCGGTGAAGTTCAGCATCCGGTCCCGGGCGGCCAGACGTTGATGCCGGCGCTCCTCTTCGGCGGCGAGGAAGCGACCGAAGCGTCCAGTGAAGAACTCCGGGTCGGGATCGATCCGACCCACCACTGCCCGGGGCGCGCTCGCCGGAGGGTGGGCTCTTCGATGGACCTCGAGCAGGTTTTCCGCGGCGCTCATGTCGTCGTCGAGGATCAGCACCACCCGGCCGCTCGCCGCGCGCACGCCGGCATTGCAGGCCGCCGCGCGCCCGGCGTTGCTCGCCAGTCGTAGCAGACGCAGGGGGCAGGGCAGGGGAGCCGGGCCATCGGGGAGGACCACCGGCTCGGGAGAGCCGTCGTCGACCACCACGATCTCGGCGCCTTGCGGGGGCTGAGTGCAGCGGCCCAGCGCCTCCAGGGTCGCTGGTAGACGATGTCCCCCCTCGAAGGTGGGTATGACGACGCTGATTTCCACGGTTTCGGCGGCCCTCTTCTCTCGGCGTTCCATGGTACCCCACACGATCCGGTAGACTCTCCGGCATGGAGGCAGTTCATGGCAACTCAGGGTAAGGGCGGCGAGGCGGGCCGGGCGACGGTCTACCTGCTCGATGGCACCTATACCGTGTTCCGCTCCTACTACGCCATCGCTGCGCTGACCGCACCGGACGGTCGTCCCACTGGTGGCGTGTTCGGCTTTCTCTCCATCGTACGCAAGCTGCTGCGCGAGCGTCGTCCCGAGCACTTCGCGGTGGCCTTCGATCTCGAGGGTCCGACTCACCGAGATCTGGTTTTCGCCGAGTACAAGGCCAACCGGGCCGAGCCTCCCGAAGACCTCGTCCCCCAGTTCGAGATGGCTCGCCGGGCCTGCGAGGTGATGGGCTGGCCGGTGCTCAGTGCCGAGGGCTTCGAAGCCGACGACGTGATCGCCACTCTCGCCCGGCAGGCCACCGAGCGGGGGATGAAGGTGGTGATCGTCACCGCCGACAAGGACCTCTACCAGCTCGTCGATGATGACGTGGTGGTCCTCAACCCCTCCAAGGACGATCGCATCCTCGATCCGGCGGGTGTGGAGGAGGTCTTCGGCGTGCCTCCCTGCCGGGTGGTGGACGTGCTGGCTCTGGTGGGCGACAAGGTGGACAACGTCCCCGGTGTTCCGGGCATTGGCGACAAGGGTGCGCGCCGTCTGCTCGCGCGCTACGGCACCCTCGACGCGCTGCTCGAGCGGGGACAGAGTTTCAAGGAACTGTGGGTGGCTCACGAGCGGGCGCTGGCGGCTCTCGACGAGGGTGGCGAGGCGCTGGCCGCTGCCCTGGCCGATCTGGCCGGTCCCGCCCGCCGTCTGGCCGAGCTGGAAACGCGCCTCGGCGGCGCGGAAGGTCATCTGCTGGCCGAACGCTTTGCTGCGGCTGCCGAAGCGGTCGATCGGGCGGCCCTGCTCAACCGTCGCAGCCTGGGCAAGATACTGCGGGACCTGGAGAAGAAGACCCAGGCCAAGGTCTGGCTCGCGCTGGCCGACAACCGGGAGCAGGCTCTGTTTTCCCGGCAACTCGTGACGATCTCCTTCGATGCTCCGGTCAGCCTCGATCTGGGGGCGATGCGTCCGGGGCAGCCCCGCCGGGAGGAGGCCGCGGCTTTCTTCGGCGAGCTGGGCTTCCGCCGGCTGACCGAGGAGATGCTCGAAGGGAGCGGGCAGCAGGCGCCGCCGGCGGCCGAAGAGCTGGCCGTGACCCTGGCGCGCACTCCCGACGAAGCCCTGGCGGCGCTGGAGGCCTCGAGCGGGGCGCAGTGGCTTTCCGTGGACACCGAGACGACCTCCCTCGACCCGCGGCAGGCTCGGCTGGTGGGCATTTCACTGGCCACCGCCCCGGATGGGGGGCTCTACTTGCCGGCTCCCGACAGTGGTCGTTTCGACGGTCCGTGGGCCGAGGTCGGTCGTCGTCTGGAGGCGCTGCTCGGCGCCGGGGGGCCACCGAAGACCGGCCAGAACCTCAAGTACGACCGCGGCGTGCTGCGTGGGGCGGGTCTGTGCCTGGAGGGGATCACTTTCGATACCCTGATCGCAGCGCTCCTGGTGGATCCCGACCGCACCGTCTCCCACAAGCTCGACGACCTGGCCTGGCGCTACCTGGGCCTGAGAATGATCGGCTACGAGGATGTCGCCGGCAGCGGCGAGCAGCAGCGCAGCCTCGACCAGGTGGACGTGGAGGCCGTCGCGCGCTACGCGGTGGAGGATGCGGTCGTCGCTCTGCGGCTGACGGAGGTATTGCAGCGAGAGATCGAGCAGGCTGGTGTCGAGCGGGTCTTCCGTGAGATCGAGATGCCCCTCGTCGAGGTGCTCGAGGAGATGGAGCACCACGGGATTCGCATCGACAGCCAATGGCTTGCCCGCATGTCGCGGGAGATGGACGTCGAACTCCAGCGGCTGGAGGGCGAGATCCACGCGCTGGCGGGCCGCCCGTTCAACATCGCCTCACCCCAGCAGCTCCGCACGGTGCTCTTCGAGGAGTTGGGCCTCCAGCCCACCGGCCGCCGTACGGCCAAGACCCGTGCCCATTCCACCAGCCAGGAGTCCCTCGAGGCGCTGGCGGCGGTTCATCCCCTGCCGGGCAAGGTGCTCGAGTACCGCGAGCTGGCCAAGCTCAAGAGTACCTACGTCGATGCTCTGCCCCGGCTCGTCGATCCCGCCACGGGAAGGGTTCACACCCGCTTTCATCAGCTCGGTGCGGCCACCGGTCGTCTCTCCTCCTCCGATCCCAACCTGCAGAACATCCCGGTGCGCACCCCGCTCGGACGTCGTATCCGCGAGGCTTTCGTCGCGCGCGAGGGCTGGTCGCTGGTCTCGGCGGATTACTCCCAGATGGAGTTGCGCGTGCTGGCTCACATGGCCGGCGAGCCGGCCCTGGTCGAGGCCTTCCAGCGCGGACTCGACATCCATGCCTACACCGCCAGCCTGATCGAAGGGGTCGAGCTGGAGGCGGTCACCGCCGAAATGCGCTCGCGGGCCAAGGCCGTCAATTTCGGCATCATCTACGGCATGTCGGACTTCCGCCTGGCCCGGGAGCAGGGGTTGACCCGCTCCGAGGCGCGCGACTTCATCGCGGCCTACTTCGAGCGCTATCCCCGGGTCCGGGAATACATCGACGGGGTCAGGCAGGAGGTGCAACGCAGTGGCGAGGTGCGCACGCTCTTCGGCCGGCGGCGGCGCTTCGAGGATCTGCGCGCCGGTGACGGTGTGGCGCGGCGGCGCCTGAGCTTCGCCCAGCGGGAGCAGCTCATTCGTCAGGCCGTCAACACCACTATTCAGGGCACGGCCGCCGATCTGGTCAAGCTGGCGATGGTGAAGGTACATCGCACCCTGGTCGATAGCGGCATCGCGGCCCATCTGCTGGTGCAGGTCCACGACGAGCTGGTCTTCGAGGCCGAGCCGGACTGCCTGCCGGAACTCGAGCGGCAGGTGCGCTCGGCGATGGAGGGTGCGGCGGTGCTGGACGTTCCCCTGAGCGTGGACTTCCGGGTCGGAACGAACTGGGCGGAGATCCACTGATGGCCGCCGAAGGACGGGCCCGGGTGCTGGTGATCGACGACGAGCAGTCTGTGCGAGAGATGATCTCCGAAGGGTTGACCTCTCTCGGCTGGGAGGTGGCCACGGCAGCCGACGCCGAGCAGGCGCGCCGGCTCGTCGCTCGCGGTGTTTTCGAGTGTGCGATCTGCGACATCGCGATGCCCGGCGAGCAGGGTACCGAGCTGCTGGAATGGATGCGACGCTACGACCCGCTGCTCGCGGTGGTGATGCTCACCGGCCTGCGTGACGCGCCGACCGCCGTGGCCGCCATGCGCGCCGGCGCCAGCGACTATGTCTGCAAGCCCTTCTCCCTGCCGGAGATGGATGCGCGGCTGCGGGAGGCGCTCGACAAGCGAAGGCTGCGGATCGAGAACCAGCGCTACCGGGAACACCTCGAGGAACTGGTCGAGGCGCGTACCCGCAAGGTCCTCGAGGCGATGGAGGAGATCGCCACCCTGAACAGGGAACTGACCCGGGCCTACGACAACACTCTCTCGGCGCTGATGATTGCCCTCGAGCATCGGGACAACGAGACCCAGGGCCATTCCCTGCGCGTGGTCGCCTACACCGACCGCCTGGCGCGGGAGATGGGGATCCGCGATCCGGAACTGACGGAAATCAAGCGCGGGGCGATGCTCCACGATGTGGGCAAGATCGGGGTTCGAGACGCGGTGCTGCGCAAGCCCGGTCCGCTGGACCCGGAAGAAATCGAGCAGATGCACCAGCACCCGCGCTGGGGCTGGGAGATGCTGCGGGGCATCGAATTTCTCGCCGTGCCGGCGGAGATCGTGCTCTCCCACCAGGAGAACTGGGACGGTAGCGGCTATCCCCGCGGGTTGCAGCGGGAAGAGATCCCGATCGGAGCGAGGATCTTCGCCGTGGCGGATACCCTCGATGCGATGACCTCCCACCGTCCCTATCGCAACGCGGGCACCATGGAACAGGTGCGCGGCGAACTGTTGCGCTGCGCGGGGAGCCAGTTCGATCCGCGGGTCGTCGAGGCCTTCCTCGCCGTGGAACCGGAAGAGTGGTGGGCTCTGCGGGCTGCCGTACAGCGGGCGATGGGTGCGCGCGAGGACGCCGGCATTCCCCCCGGCCTGTTCTCCCTCGGCCGCTAGCCTCCGCCCGCCACTGCCTCCATCCCGGCAGGCCGATGTATCCGATCGGGTGCGGACAGGAACCTGCGGGGGGGCCGGGCGCACCCGGCCCCGTCATTCTGCGCTCTGGCTCAGTCCGCGAGCAGCAGCTTGGCGATGGTCTGGAGCTGCATGAAGTGGGTGCCTTCGTAGATCTTGCCGATCTTGGCGTCGCGGAAGAGCTTTTCCACCGGATAGTCGCGGCTGAACCCGTAACCTCCATAGAGTTCCACTGCCATCGACGAGCAGCGGTCGGCCACTTCTGCCGAGAACCACTTGGCGATCGCCGCCTCGCGTACGAAGGGCTCGCCGGCTTCCTTGCGGCGCGCGGCGTTGAGCACCGCCAGCTTGGCGGCCTCGATCTCGGCGTCCATCCGGGCCAGGGCGAACTGCACGCCCTGGAACTTGGCGATTTCCCGACCGAACTGCTTGCGCTCGAGGCACCAGGCCCGAGCGTGGGCCAGAGCGCCTTCGGCCAGACCCACCATCTGGGCGCCGATGCCGATACGGCCTTCGTTGAGGGTCTCGATGGCCACCTTGTAACCCTTGCCCACTTCGCCGAGGATCCGTTCGGGGCCGACCTGCACGTTGTCGAGGATCACCTCCACCGTACTCGAAGCCCGGATGCCGAGCTTGTCTTCCTTGGCGCCGATCTTCAGGCCGGGCATGTCCTTGTCGAGAATGAAACAGGTGATGCCCTTGTAGCCCTTGTCCGGGTCCGCGTTGGCAAAGACCAGGAAGACTCCGGCCTCCTTGCCGTTGGTGATGAAGAGCTTGTTGCCGGTCACCTTCCAGCCATCGCCATCGGCCACGGCCCTGGCCCGCAGGGCGAAGGCATCGGAGCCCGACTCGGCCTCGGACAGGCAATAGCAGCCGACGGTGTTCTCGGCGAGCTTGGAAAGCCAGGTCTTGCGCTGTTCCTCGTTGCCCCAGCGCTGGATGGCGTTGTTGACCAGGGTGTTCTGCACGTCGCAGATCACGGAGATGGACGGATCGACCTTGGCCAGTTCCATGATCACCAGGATCGCATCGAAGAAGCTCATCCCCGAGCCGCCGTACTCTTCGGGAATATCGATGCCCATCAGGCCCATCTCGAACATCTGCTGGAGGATCTCCGGGGCGCAGTGGGCCTCCCGGTCCATCTCGGCCACCTTGGGCTGGACCATTTCCTCGCAGAAGCGGCGGACTTCGCTGACCAGCATCTGCTGCTCTTCGGTCAGGTCGGTGAGGGGACGAACGCTCTCGGTCATGCTGATCAACCTCCGTGGAATCTTGGCGGGGTGGGATTTCGTCGTTGATGGGCGGAAAAGCCGATACAGGGTACTCTGATGCCGTGCCGAAGGGTAGGGCAGAGGCTCGCGGTGGGCGGACGGCCGCGAAACTTCCGCGGCCCGACCCCCGGGGAGAGAAAACGATGACAATGGTCCTTTCCCGAGCCCACCGGAGGCTCCTGTCCGGCGCACTGGCGCTGGCCCTGCTGGCC
>JALTMS010000204.1 GCA_027001345.1 Acidobacteriota bacterium
CAACGCGTGATCTTTTCGTGATATCTCGACATACCGAATGAGGGAGACTCGTAAGCCCCCTCCATGAGGAGATGACCATGTCGAGAATCCGCCAGACCCTCTCCCGAATTCCGGCCGCCCTGCTCGTGCTCGGCGCCGCCGTCGCCGGCCCGGCCCTGGCGGCGAACTCCCCTGCTTCCGGCGCCATCACGCGCCAGCTCCTGCGCGCCCGGATGCCGCTGATCGAGAACACCGGCGCCCGGGCCCATCCCGCCGTTCGCTTCGAAGCCCGTACCCTCGGCGGGAGTGTCTTCGTCACGACTCGTGGTGAGGTGGTCTACAACCTGCCGGTCCGACGGGCCGGTCGAGTCACCGGCGCCTGGGCCCTGCGCGAGGTGCTGTCCGACGCTGCACCGTTGAGCCCTGCGGGGCTCGAGCGTTCGAAAGCCCGCGTCAGCCGGTTCCTCGGTCCCCAGGCCGACCACTGGGAACCGAACAGCCGAACATGGGACAGCATCACCCTCGGCCGACCCTATCCCGGTATCCACATCGAGCTGCGCGCCACCGGTGGCAACGTCGAGAAGCTCTTTCATATCCTGCCCGGAGCCGACCCGGAGCGGATCATGATCGAGGTCGATGGCGCCGATGACCTGACGATCGACTCCGCGGGGCAGCTCCTGCTCGGAACGCCCCTGGGCTCGGTGGCCTTCACCGCGCCCCGCGCCTTTCAGATCATCGATGGCACCCGGCGCGAAGTGCCGGTGAGCTATCGTGTCCAGAATCGGCGCTATGGTTTCCACATCGGCGCCTATGATCCGAGCCGGGAACTGCTGATCGATCCTCTGCTGGCCTCCACACTGCTCGGCGGCGAGGACCCCGACGTCACCGGCAACTACGATGACGACATCATCTACGCCATCGCAGCCCGCAACGGAGAGATCTACGTCGCCGGCGTCACCCAGGCGCCGAACTTTCCGACGCAGATGGGCTATGACGAAACCTACAACGGCGGCTTCGGCGACGCCTTCGTCACGCGCCTGACAGAAGACCTGTCGACGATCCTCTCCTCGACCTACATCGGCTCATCGTCCATCGACAACGTGCAGTCGCTGGCGCTGACCGCCGAAGGCAGGGTTCTGATTGCCGGTCGTGCCGGTTCCGGCTTTCCCTACACGGCGGGGGCCTTCAACTGGCGGGCTCCGAACGATCCGGCCGGAAGCAGCTATGTGGCGATGCTCAGCGCGGATCTCGGCGAGCTGATCGCCTCGGCCCACGTTTCACCGAGCCAGAACGTGCTGACCCTCGAGCCAGGCAACGGCGGCGTGTACTACGGCGGCAGCACGAACAGTCCCGACGAGCCGGTGACCCCCGATGCCTGGGATCCCACCTGCGGCACCGATGGTCGCTGCAATCCGGACGGCTTCGGCATCCGCAAGTTCTACGCGATGGCCGGCCAGCTCAGCGCCGACCTCTCGACGGTGTTGCACATGACCTACCTCGACGGACGAGCGACTCAGGACATCGCCGTCGGCCCCGACGGCAGCGTGTACATCGCCGACGGAGCCGACTCGGCCACCACCGGCCAGCTCCAGCACTTCGATGCCGGGCTGTCGACGCTGCTCGGTCGCGCTCCGACAGGAAGCACCAGTCGAACGTATTTCCACGGCGTGGCCGTGGGCGACGGATTCATCATCGGCGTCGGCCAGACCCATGACGCGGACTTCCTCCCACGCAATGGCAGCGAGTTCGACACGACGTGCGGCAGCGACGGACTGTGTGACCCCGTCGGCCCGTTCGACGTACCCCAGCCGGACGGCTTCATCGCCCGCTTCTCGCCGGACCTGACAGTCGTCCAGGCGGCCGCTTTTCTCGGTGGCGAGGACGACGACGCCGCGCGGGCGGTGACGCTCGATGCGGACGGCTCGATCTTCGTCGTGGGTGAGACGATCTCCAGCGGCTTTCCCATTGCCGGAAGCGGCGCGGATACGACCTGCGGCACCGATGGTCAGTGCAATCCCTCCGGTACGGCCCGCACACCGGACGGCTACCTCGCCCGTGTGTCCGCCGACCTGACGACGCTGATGTACTCGACCTACGTCGGCGGCTCCGGCAAGGAGGCGCCCCGAGCCGTCGCCCTCGATGCGCGACGCGCCGCCTACATCGGCGGCAATACCGACTCCCACGACTTCCCGACGACTCCCGGCGCGTTCGACTCGAGCTACAACGGCGGCACCTCCGACGCCTTCGTTTCCAGTTTCGACACCGGCGGCATGGTCGCTCCCGCCGGGCGCATTCCCGGCGCCTTCGAGGTCTCTGGCGTTCCCCTGGAGATCGATCGCCAGGGCGACGAGATCGTGTTGACCTGGTCCCCTACATGCGGCGACGGGCTCGACTACGCCGTCTATGAGGGGCTGCTCGGCGACCTGGCCAGCGCGGCGCCGCGTCAGTGCTCCACCGGAGGTGCGACGAACGCAACGCTGGTCCCGGCCGACGGCCAGCGCTTCTACCTGATCGCCGCCCAGAGCACCGACAGCGAAGGGTCGTGGGGGCGGAACAGCCGAGGCGCCGAGCGGACTCCGAGCCCGGCTGCATGCCTGCCCCAGGCGATCGGTGGGTGCCCCTGACCGGGGAGAGGGTCTCAGTGCAGCCAGGCGACCTGGTAGGGGGCGAGGTGGATCCTGGCGCTGGCGGGGTGGCCGGTGAGCAGGTCGCTCAGCGGCTCGCTCAGGCCCTGAGCGGCGAGGGGCAGATCGAGATCCAGCGGCTCGGGAGTGACGTTGACCAGGCACCACACCCGGCGGGAGCCGTCCCGGCTGATGCGCAGCAGGGAGAAGACCCGGTCGTCGATGGGCACCACGCGCTGAGGGGCGGCCGGATGGAAGCAGGGCTCGGCCACGCGCTTTTCGATCAGGTCCAGGTAGCGGCGGGCGATCTGGTAACCGGTGCTCTCCGGATTGCTGAGGAAGGCGGCGAAGAGGCGGTCCTCGTGGATCCGGGTGCGGTTGATGCTGCGCTTGGAGCCGGTCTCCACCACCGCTTCGAGATCGTTCTTCGAGCCGATCAGGCTCGGCAGGTAGATCCCGGGCACACCCCGCAGGGCCAGGGCCACCGCCCGGGAAGCGATGAAGCGGTCGATCTGCAAGTCTCGGGGCTCGCCGGCATCCTCCGGGTTGAGGGCACTGAACCAGGTGATGTTCAGCTCGTAGGGCGAGCGCGAGCCGTCCGAGTCGCTGCGTTCGGAGACGAAGCCGCCCCGCTGGCGAGTGACCCGGCAGATCCCATCGATCTCCTCGCTGCTGAGGATTCCCCGGGCGCCGAGCAGGCCGATGCCATCGTGGGAGTCGAGAAAATTGAAGAAAGCCGTCGTCTCCGAGGGTGGCTCGAGCCCCGTCGCCCAGCGGCTGAGTACGCTGGCATCGCCCGTCAGGAAGGTGTGCAGCACCAGCGGCGGCAAGGCGAAGTTGTACACCATCTGAGCTTCGTCGTCGCCCGTTCCGAAATAGGTGATGTTGTCCGCGTGGGGCACGTTGGTCTCGGTGACCAGAGCCACGTCGGGAGCCGCCGCATCGAGCACGTCGCGAAACAGTCGGACCACCTCGTGGGTCTGCTCGAGGTGAGCGCAGCTCGTTCCTAGCTCGGCCCAGATGTAGGTGATCGCGTCGAGGCGCACCAGGTCGGCCCCGTGCCGAACGTAGTAGAGCAGGATATCCAGGATGCGCAGCAGCACCTTGGGATTGTGGAAATTCAGGTCGATCTGATCGGGGGAAAAGGTGGTCCAGACGAAACGGGGGCCGCGCAGCGTCTCGAAACGGGTCAGCACGCTGGAAGTGCGGGGCCGGAGCACCAGCTTGAGGCGGTCGTCGTCGATCGCCAGCCCACGGGAGAAGGCGATGAAGGTCTCCCGCTCTTCCGGGTTGCCGGCCAGGAATTCCTCGAACCAGCGGCTCTGAGACGAGACGTGGTTGAACACCCCGTCGAACATCAGCTTGAACGACTTCTTCAACGTCGCCACGTCATCCCAACTTCCCAGCCGAGGATCCACCGCCCGGTAATCGATCACCGAAAAGCCGCGATCGGAGGAGTAGGGATAAAACGGCAGCACGTGCAGGGTCGTGATCAGTCCGCGGAAGAAGACCTCGGCGAAGTCAGCCAGGGTACGCAGGGGCGGGCGCGACTCGGAGAGGATCAGGTCGCCGTAGGTGATCAGGATCACGTCCTTTTCGGTGAATCTCTCCCGCGGGTCGAAGCCCTGCTCCCAGGCCTCCAGCTCGTCGCTCTTGTGGGCGTTGTGGACCCGCACCAGCCGGTCGATCTCGTTGGTGATCGCGTCGGCCTCGATCTCGCCGTAGAGGCGAATCACTCGCTCCTGGATCCGCTGTTCGAGCCGCGGCGGCAGGCCGGGCAGCAGCTTGGTGTAGTCGGGGGTCAGCCGGTAGAGGGGCGGAGGCGTCCCGGCGCGGTCGGCAGCAGCAGAACCCATCATTCCTCCACGGAAGACGACTCCGGGCGAGGATAGAGCAGCGAGCGCAACAGCGGCACGGCCCCTTCCCCGCCGGCCTCGCTGATCTCCGCCTTCCCGTCGCGCAGCACCAGCCAGTGAGCGAAGTCCGGTGCCCGAGGCGGCTGTCGGGCCCTCTCGAAGCGACCGGTCCAGCTCAGCTCCGGGTGGAACAGGCCCACCAGGTCCGTGATCAGCGCAGTGGCCACCGGCAGCACCCCCGAGCCCTTGCCGATGTGCACCATCTCACCCAGCTCGTCGCCCACCAGCACCACGGCGTTGTCCTCCCCCCGCACCGAGCCCAGGTGACCGTCGGTGGTCACCGCCATGGGACGCACGCAGGCCACCGGCCGCTCGCCGCCCCAGTGGCAGATCCCCACCGGCTTGATGCGGAAACCCGTGGCGGGTGCCGCCCGCACCAGCCGCGGGTCCAGCCCCTCGAGACCCTCGGTCGCCAGATCGGTGGCGGCATAGCGCCGGCCCAGAGCCCGGGTGATCAGCAGAGCCATCTTCTGGGCCGTGTCCCAGCCGCTGAGATCGAGGTGGGGATCCTCCTCGGGCAGCCCCAGACGCTGGGCCTCGGTCAGAGCCCGCTCCAGGTCGTCGCCCTCCTCGATGCGGCCGAGGACCAGGTTGCAGGTGCTCGAGACGATGGCCTTGAGGGTGTGCACGTCCGCCTGGCGCAGGGGCCGCTCCACCGCGTAGAGCAGCGGCCAGCCGGCAGCGATGGAGCTGTGGTAGGCCAGCCGCGTTCCGTGCTCGACGGCCAGGGCCTCGAGTCGCGCACCATGGTCGTGGATCAGCATCTTGTTCGGTGTCACCACCGGACGGCCGGCGGCCAGGGCGGCGGCCACCACCTCGCCAACGTCGCTGCCCCGGGTCAGTTCCACCAGCACGTCGAAATCCCCGCGCTGCACCAGGGCCTCGGGATCGTGGCTCAGGCGGTGGCGCCGCAGCGCGGGGGCGAAGTCCCGTGCGGTATCCCGGTCGCAGATCTCGACGATCTCGAAACGCAGACCGTGCTCGTCGGCCAGCGCCTGCCGACGCTCGTCGAGCACTCCCAACAGGCTCTCCGCCACACGCCCCCCTCCAAGCAGGGCCAGCCGCACGTGGCGCACCTCCCGGCCGGGGGCTGCGGGCACGACCACGGGCTGGGGCGGCCGGGCCTCGGCGAGGATCGCCTCGAGCTGGGCGGTTTCGAGCAGGAAGGCGTCGTGGCCGTGGGGCGAGCGGATCTCCGCGTAGTCCACCCGCTTGCCCAGGTGTCGGAGGATGTCCGCGCCCAGGCGCACCTCCGCCGCCGAGTAGAGATTGTCGCTGCTGATCCCCACCACCAGGCAGCGGGCCGCCACCCGGTCGAGGGCGCCGAGCAGGCCGTCCCGGCCCTCCGCCACGTCATGCAGGTCCATCGCCCGGGAGTAGAGCAGCCAGGTGTAGGGGTCGAAGCGCCTGGTGATCTTCTTGCCGTGATGCCGCAGCCAGGACTCGACGTTGAACATGCCCCGCTCGGCCAGGGTGCTGCCGGGCTTCTTGAACCAGTCCCGGCCGAACTTCTCCTCCATGCCCACCGGAGCGCGGTAGCTGAGCATGCCGATGCCCCGGGCGACCATCTGCCCCCAGCGGGCGATCACCTCGTCGCCGGAGATATCCAGCTCGATGCCCCGGCGCTGGAGCCAGTTCAGGCCGATCTGGTAAGGGGTGGTGCGCAGGGGAGCGGCGACTACCACCACCTGCCCCACCTCCTCGCCGCCCTCGATCGCCCACTCCCAGGCCGCCATCCCGCCCATGCTCGGCCCGATGACCATCTCCAGGTGCCGCACACCGATCGCCTCGAGAAGCAGCCGGGTCGAGCGCACCATGTCGAGGGGGGTCAGCAGGGGGAAGCGATCGAGCCAGGGGCGAGCCTCAGGGTCATCGGGCTGGGGGAAGCGGGGTCCGGTGGTGCCGTAGCAGCCGCCGAGCAGGTTGGGGCAGACCACGAAGTAGCGATCGGTGTCGAGTACCCGCCCCGGACCGATCAGGGGCTCCCACCAGCCGGGCATCTGCCCCTCACCGTCGCTGCTCGCATGGCAGTCGGCAGTCATCGGATGGACGATCAACACCGCGTTGTCGCCCGCGGCGTTGAGTCGTCCCCAGCTCTCGAAGCTGAACTGCAATTCCGCGAGGGAGCCACCGTGGCGGGCGACGAAGGGCAAGTCGCGCTCG
>JALTMS010000205.1 GCA_027001345.1 Acidobacteriota bacterium
GTGCAGGCGCTGGACCAGGTCAGGGCGCCGGGAAAGGTCGAACAGAGCCTCGACCACCGCCCGGCTGGCGCCCTGCCGCACGAAGCTCGACTCGGCCCGCGCTCCGCAAGCGAGGGCCAGTGCCCCGGTGATCAGGGACTTGCCCGCTCCCGTCTCACCGGTGATCAGATTCAGTCCCGGCGCGAAGTCGAGCAGTACATCCCTGGCGAGCACCAGATTCGCGATCCGCAGTTGCCGCAACATGATGCGCCTGTCTCCCGCCCGTCGCTCGAAGTCAACTAAATGCAAAAACGGAACTTAGCATCCACCGTCGGAGCCATCAACACCCCTTGGCTTCGATGCCTCCCAACCCCGGAAGGCCAGCAGGATCCAGCCCGCCACCAGACACGACCCGCCGATCGGAGTCAGCGGACCAAGCCAGCGACCTCCACCGAGCGAGAGGGCGTAGAGCGACCCGCTGAAGAGCACGATCCCCGCCACGAAAAGCCGCAAGGGCCAGGGACTGCTCCCCGACCCCGACAGCCGTGCGAGCAGCACCAGCGCCAGTGCGTGCCAGAAATGATAGCGCACCGCCGTCTGCCAGATGTCCAGCGAAGATTCATCGAGATGTTGCCGCAGGCCATGGGCCCCGAAGGCCCCGGCCAGGATCGCCGCCGCCGCCAGCAGCGCCCCGATGACGAAATAGACGCGCACGCCTTCCTCCCGACGTTGATTCTGACCCGGATGAGGTATCGCGCCAGCCCCCGTACGACACCCACCATATCGCAGGCAACGCCGCGATACGATCGGCCGTCGCCACTCCCTTCCTACTCGTAGCTCTGCAATACCTTGATGTAGTTGGCGCGCTCGAAGGCCGTGGGATCGGGACAGCATTTCTGGCTCATCGTCCCGATGGTTTCCCTGACCGAGGCGTACTCGTTCTCCTCGAGCCAGGCGCTCAGATCGTCGAGCACGCGCCTCAGGTGGGGAACACCCCGCTCGAGCAGCGCCGAGCAAAGGTGCACCACACGGGCGCCGGCCATCAGCATCTTGACCGCATCGCGCCCGCTGTGGACCCCGCCGGTGGCCGCCAGGTCAGCCGCCACGCGCCCGTGAAGAATGCCGATCCAGCGCAGCGGCAGCCGCGCATCGGCTGGTGTGCTGAGTTGCAGATCAGTGATGACTTCGAGCTGCTCGGGGTCGATATCCGGCTCGTAGAAGCGATTGAACAGCGACAGTCCCTGCGCCCCGGCATCGGCCAGCCGCCGCGCCATGATCGGCACCGAGGTCAGGAAGGGATGCATCTTCACCGCTACGGGAATCTCCACCGCCTGCACCACTTCTCGCGTCAGATCGACGTAGGTTCCCTCCACCTCACCGAGCGGCTGCTGCGGATCGGTGGGCAGAAAGTAGATATTCAATTCCAACGCATCAGCGCCCGCCTGGGCGATCTTCCGCGCATAGTCCGTCCAGCCTCCGGGGGACGCCCCATTGAGCGACGCGATGACCGGGATTTCCAGCGCCTGCTTGGCCTGCTGGATCAGCTCGAGATACTCCTCGGGGCCCCGCGCGAAATCGCCGGGCGCCGGGTAGTAGGAAATCGCCTCGGCAGTACTCTCGCTGCCGTACTCGAGGAAATGATCGAGCTGCATGCCCTCGAACTCGATCTGCTCTTCGAACAGCGAGTAGAGCACCACGGCGCCGGCACCCATCTCCTCCAAGGCGCGCAAAGAGTCGAGATGCCGGGTCAGCGGTGAAGAGGACGGCACGAGAGGACTTCGCAACTCGAGGCCCATGTACTGCGTGGTCAGATCCATGACGTGTCTCCCTGCTCTGGAGGCTCGGTGGCCGCGCTATTTTCCCACCTTGACCGGCTCGAAGTCCCGCCCCGCCAGGTATTCGTAGCGCGCCCAGCGCTCGGCGACCTGCTTTTGCGCCAGCTCGGTCAGATGCCTCGAGCGCGCAGGATCGATCTTCTGCAGCATCTTGAACCGTGATTCCGCTCCCATGTATTCCGCGATCGGAATCGTCGGCTTGCGCGAGTCGAGTTGCAGCGGATTGAGGCCCTCCCGTTCCCGCCGTGGGTCGAAACGATACAGTGGCCAGTGCCCACTCTTGACCGCCCGCTTGTGGCTGTCGGTGGCCATTCCCATGTTGATTCCATGGGCGATGCAATGGGAGTAGGCGAGGATCAGCGACGGCCCGTCGTAGGACTCTGCCTCGAGGAAGGCCTTGACGGTCTGGGAGTCGTTGGCTCCCATCGCCACCTGCGCGACGTAGACATTGGAGTAGGCGATGCCCATCATCCCCAGGTCCTTCTTGCCCACCGGCTTGCCGGCAGCGGCGAACTTGGCGATCGCGCCGAGCGGGGTAGCTTTCGACATCTGCCCACCGGTATTGGAATAGACCTCCGTGTCGAGCACCAGGACATTGACGTTGCGCCCCGACGCGAGTACGTGGTCCAACCCACCGTAGCCGATATCGTAGGCCCAGCCGTCGCCGCCGACGATCCAGATGCTGCGGTGCATCAGCGCATGGCAGACGCTCAACAGACGGCGTGCCAGATCGCTGTCCATCCGTCGCAGACGAGCGATCAGCGCCTCGACTCGCTCCCGCTGGGCGATGATCCCTTCCTCGCTCGACTCGTCGGCCTTGACGATCGCCTCGGCCAGATCCTCGCCGATCTCTCCGGCCAGCTCGACGACCAGCTCACGGGCGAATTCCCGCTGCTTGTCCAGCGTCAGGCGGAAGCCGAGGCCGAACTCCGCGTTGTCCTCGAACAGCGAGTTGGACCAGGCCGGCCCCCGGCCATCGCGGTTGACCGTCCATGGCGTCGTCGGCAGATTGCCGCCGTAGATCGACGAGCAACCCGTGGCATTGGCAATCACGGCCCGATCGCCGAAGAGCTGGGAGAGCAGCTTGACATAGGGTGTCTCGCCGCAACCCGAACAGGCGCCGGAATACTCGAACAGCGGCTGCAGCAACTGCGAGCCCTTGACCGTGTTGGTCTTCACCGTTCGGCGGTCGGCCTCCGGCAGCTCGAGGAAGAACTCGAAGTTCGCCGCCTCCTGTTCGCGCAGAGGAATCTGCGGGTGCATGTTGATCGCCTTCAATCGCGGCTCCGCCCGATTCTTGGCCGGACAGACGTGAACACAGAGTTCGCAGCCGGTACAGTCTTCCGGCGCAACCTGAATCGTGAAACGGGCACCCGGGAACTCCTTGCCCCGATAGTCCACCGACTTGAATGCCTCGGGCGCCCCTTCGAGCAACGCGGGCTCGTAGACCTTCTGCCGGATAGCCGCATGGGGGCAGATCAGCGAGCACTTGCCGCACTGGGTGCAGACCTGCGGATCCCAGACCGGAATCGACAGGGCGATGTTCCGCTTCTCGTACTGTGAAGTTCCTGCGGGGAAGGTACCATCGACCGGAAGCGCGCTGACCGGCAATTGATCCCCACGGCCGGCGATGATCTCGGCCGTAACGCGCTTGACGAAGTCCGGCGCGTGCTCCGGTACCACCGGAGGCAGCTCGAGCCGGCTGCTGACTTCCGCCGGCACCTCCAGCTCGTGCATGTTGGCCAGCGCCGCATCGACGGCCCGGAAGTTCTTCTCGACGATCGCCTCACCCTTCTTGCCGTAGGTCTTGCGGATCGCGTCCTTGATCTTGGCGATCGCCTGGTCGGCGGGAAGCACGCCCGAAATGGCAAAAAAGCAGGTCTGCATGATGGTGTTGATGCGCGCCCCCATGCCGGCCTCCTCGGCCACCTTGTAGGCGTCGATCACATAGACCTTGAGCTGCTTGTCGATGATCCTCTGCTGGTGAATCCGCTGCAGATGACCCCAGGTTTCGGACGGCGAGTACGGACTGTTGAGCAGAAAAGTGGCCCCCGGGCGCGCCTTTTCCAGCAGGTCGAAACGCTCGAGGAAAACCCACTGATGACAGCCGATGAAATCGGCCGATTCGAGCAGGTAGGTCGAGCGGATCGGCTCAGCTCCGAAGCGCAAATGCGAAACCGTCACCGCTCCGGCCTTTTTCGAGTCGTAGACGAAATAGCCCTGGGCGTAGTTCTCGCTGCCCTCGCCGATGATCTTCACCGAGTTCTTGTTCGCCCCCACGGTGCCATCGGAGCCGAGACCGTAGAACAGTGCCTGGACCATCTTCTCGCGGGGAATCTCGAAATCCGCATCGACCTCGATGCTGCTGTGGGTCACATCATCGACGATGCCGACGGTGAAATGGTTCTTCGGCTGCTCGGCGGCCAGTTCGTCGAACACGCCCTTGATCATCTGCGGAGTGAACTCCTTCGAACTCAGGCCGTAGCGCCCACCGACGACCAGCGGTGTCTGGTCGAGCGGCAGCCGGCCGCGACCGCTCGCCTCGAGCATCGTGGTTGCCACGTCCTGGTACAGCGGCTCGCCCACGGCGCCGGGCTCCTTGGTGCGGTCGAGGGTTGCGATGACCCGCGTGCTCCGGGGAAGCGCCGCGAGTAGCGCCGCAGGCGAGAACGGCCGATACAACCGTACTACCACCACACCGACCTTCTCGCCCGTGGCGGCCAGATGAGCGGCGGTCTCCTCGGCGGCCTGAGCTCCACTGCCCATCAGCACGATCACCCGCTCGGCATCCGGCGCGCCGTAGTAGTCGAACAGGCGATAGCTCCGGCCGGTCAGTTCCGCGAAACGATCCATCGTCTGCTGCACGATGCCCGGGCAGGCCTCGTAGAACGGGTTGACCGTCTCACGGGCCTGGAAGAAGACATCCGGGTTCTGTGCCGTACCCCGCACACAAGGTCGGTCCGGATCCAGACCCCGCTGCCGGTGGGCAATGACCGCCGCTTCCGGGATCATCGCCCGAATCTCTTCGTCGCCGATGGCGGTGATCTTGTTGACTTCGTGCGAGGTGCGGAAACCGTCGAAAAAATGCACGAAGGGCACCCGCGCCTCGAGGCTGGCGGCAGTGGCGATCAACGCGAAGTCTTGAACTTCCTGCACCGATCCCGAAGCGAGCATGGCGAAGCCCGTGGTGCGCGCCGCCATCACGTCGCTGTGATCACCGAAGATCGACAGAGCATGGGTCGCCACGCTCCGGGCGGAGACGTGGAACACCGTCGAAGTCAGTTCCCCGGCGATCTTGAACATGTTGGGGATCATCAGCAACAGACCCTGAGACGCGGTGAAGGTCGTGGTCAGGGCCCCGGTCTGCAGCGCTCCGTGCACCGCACCGCTCGCCCCTCCCTCGCTCTGCATCTCCATCACATGGGGAATCGTGCCCCAGATGTTCGTCTGCCCGCGGGCCGAAAACTCATCGGCCAGCTCACCCATCCCCGATGACGGCGTGATGGGGTAGATGGCGATGACTTCGTTGACCTTGTGAGCGACTCGCGCGGCAGCTTCGTTGCCATCGATCGTGATCATTGGCCGATTCATCTTCGCGGCCCTCCCAGCTTCCAGTACGCATCCGCCGGCTGCGGATCGCGGCTGCGCCTCCGGCCTCCTCACCCGAGACCGCAGCGCATCAGGCGCTGACGCTGTCTGGCGGGTGGTCGACAGGTGGCGTTCTTGATTTGACTCGAGCCAATCTCCGCAGCTTGGCCGGGCGTCCGGTGCTGTTACGCAAAGGAAACAGTGGATCAGTGACAAACTAAACAGTAATGCAACTACGCTGCCCCGTCAAACGTCCAGAGAGCTTCATTTATAGCCTGGATTGTGCCGGATCGTGCATCAGGCTTCAGGGCGCAGACGAGCCGATGGTGCCAGCCCCGCGTCCCCGGCCGAAGGGCTCAGGCATCATCCGGGTCGATGGCCCCGACACGCACGGCCCGCACCTGCTCTTCTTCCTCCTGCCCGATACGCGCGAGCTGTTGCTCGACTTCCCGTCGCCGACGCTCGAGCAGCTCCGAATCGCCCTCCCCCGCCAGCCGCGCGAGTTCCCGCTCGGCCTCGAAACGCACTTCGTCGCGGCGGGCGGCGGCCTGCTTGCGAATCCGCTCGATCGCTTCCTTCTGAGCCTCGCTCAACGGCGGTGCCGAACTCTGCCCGGCGGCCTCGAGACGCTCCATCGCCAGCTCGTAGGCCGACTTGAGTTTCCTTGCCATCGTTGCCGATTCTCCTTTCTTCCTCGTCGCCGTATTCTACGGTGCCGCAGCCCGAGCGCTCGGTTCGCCTCGCTGCTGCGCACCACCGGGCTCCGCCTGCCAGAGTCGAGCGCTCGCCGCCCCAGGAGGAAACGCCATGTGCGGTCGCTTCGTCCAGTCCTCCTCCACCCTGGTGCTCGCTCGGCTGCTGGGCCTCGAAGTCCCTGCGAGATGGCCGTCACGTTACAATCTGGCCCCCACGGAGGAAGCCACCGCGGCCATCTGGCAGTCGGGGGCGGCGACCCTCGTCCGCCTGCTGTGGGGCATGACCGCCACGCCACGAGGCGATTCGGCCGTGGCGGCACGTCTGATGATCAACGCCCGATCCGAGACCGTCTCCCGCCACTCCACCTTCCGGCGGGCCCTGGCCCGCCATCGGGCCGTGATTCCCGCCGACGCCTTCTATGAGTGGAGCGGCCCAGCGAACCGCCGCCAGCCATGGCTGATTCGTCCCGTCGCAGGCCACGGCGCGCTCTTCTTCGCCGCGATCTGGCAGCCGACGGGAAGCTCGGAGCGCCGTTTCGCCCTGATTACCCGGCCCGCGACAGGAGTGCTTCGTCGCCTCCACC
>JALTMS010000206.1 GCA_027001345.1 Acidobacteriota bacterium
AAGATGCGAGTTGCGGTTCCGCAGAAGGTCCCGCTCAACAGGTTGAAGCAGCAGCTTTCCGTCCTGGCCGAGCAGATGAACCTGGACATATTGTTCCAGCCCGGGCACCAGTGAGAAAGACAACCCATGGACGAGAGACCGGAAAAAGTGCTGCTTGTGGTGGACGACGAGCCGTCGCACCTCGACAGCCTGGTGAGAATCTTCACAAAGGAAGGTTATCACGTACTTGCGGCGGAAGACGGCCGCCGTGCGCTGGAGCTGCTTCGCCACAACCACGTCGACGTCCTGCTGACCGACCTGGTCATGCCCGGGATGGACGGGCACGAGCTGCTGCGAGCTTGCAAGACCATCTCGCCCGAGACGGAGGTGGTGGTCATGACGGCCTTCGGCTCCATCGAGTCGGCGGTGGAGGCCATGAAAGAGGGGGCTTACGATTTCATCACCAAGCCGCTGAAGAAGGTTTTCATAAGCAAGGTGGTGAGGCAGGCGCTGGAGAAGCAGAAGCTCTTGTTGGAAAACCGCATGTTGCGCCGGCAGCTGGAAGACTTCCGTCCCAACGAGATCGTGGGCCGCAGTCCCGCCATGCTCAAGACGCTGCAGGTTATACGCCAGGCCGCTCCCTCGTCTGCAACGGTGCTGCTGCAGGGCGAAAGCGGAACGGGAAAGGAGCTGCTCGCAAGGGCGTTGCACAGGTGGGGAAGCAGGGCCGACGGGCCCTTCGTTGCGGTCAACTGCGCGGCGCTTCCCGAGGGTATCCTGGAGAGCGAGCTGTTCGGCTACGAAAAGGGGGCCTTCACCGGCGCCGATCGCCTCCGCAAGGGCAGGTTCGAAGCGGCCAACGGGGGAACGCTGTTTCTCGACGAGGTGGGCGACCTGAGCCCCTCCACACAGGTCAAGCTGCTGCGGGTTCTGCAGGAGGGTGAGTTCGAGCGGCTCGGTTCATCTCATACCCTCAAGGTGGACTTCCGCCTGGTTGCGGCCACGAACCAGGATCTCGAGAAAAAGGTGGAAAGCGGCCAGTTTCGACAAGATTTGTATTACAGGCTCAACGTGATAAACGTGCGCGTCCCGCCACTGCGTCAGCGTTCGGGCGACGTGGTGCTGCTGGCCAATTTCTTCCTGAAAAGGTACGCATCTCGGGAGGGTAAGCAAATACGGGCGCTGGCGGCCAGGGCCCTGGAAGCGCTGTCCGCCCACGACTGGCCCGGCAACGTTCGTGAGCTGGAGAACGTGATAGAGCGCGCGGTGGTTTTGTCCACGGACGACGTGATCGATCTGGACGACCTTCCCACCGAGCTCGCGGGTGACGAGGGCAGTTCTCCCCGAGGTCCCGTCGAAGGGAGGGGGGTGTTCATACCCGTCGGTACGTCACTCGAGGAGGCGGAACGGAAGCTGCTTGTCGAGACGCTCAAGGCGACTGGCGGCGACAAGAACCTCGCGGCGCATCTGCTCGGCGTGGCGACCCGCACGATTTACCGCAAACTGGACGCGTTGAAGCGGGAGGATGCAGCCGCAGCGTCCAGTTTGCGGTAAAT
>JALTMS010000207.1 GCA_027001345.1 Acidobacteriota bacterium
TGCTCGGCCCGCTGCGGGGGCACCGGGTGCTGGTCTTCCACCCCGGATGGGGCTATCTCACCCGCCGCTACGGTCTCGAGCAGGTTGCCATCGAGAGCGAAGGCAAGGATCCGGGACCCCGCCATCTGGCTCGCATCGTCGAGCAGGCCCGACGAGCGGGAGTCAAGATGATCCTTGCCCAGCAGCAGTTCAGTGAGAAGAGTGCGCGTGCTATCGCCTCGGAAATCGGCGCCAAGGTGGTCACGGCCGATCCCCTGGCAGAGGAGTACCTGGACAATCTGCGCCGGGTTGCGGAGATCATGGTCCAGGCGGCCTACGATCCGCCGAGCGATGCGGCGACTCAGAAGCGATAGACCACGCTGGTGTAAAGCTGATCGTTGCTCTCGCCACTCCCGCCAGTTCGCTCCCAGGAAGCGAGCATGAACCACGAACGACGGAGTCCGAAGTCGATATCGACTCCGTACCAGTTCACGCTCCGATCGGCCTCGACGGCAATACGCGAGACCTCGTTGCGCACACCGCCGCTCACTTCCACGTGAGCCCGACGCGCGAGATCCATCCCGATGCTGAACGAGTGCAGCCAGCCATCGTTGCGTTGGTTGCCGTAGTACGTCGAGCGGGTCCGCAAGTCGATCTCCCAGCGCGTCAGACGCTCGGCGCCGAAAGTCAGACTGGTGCTGTCCGAGCTTCCCGAACTCCCTCCGCGATTGATCCGCGTACTCACCCCGAGGCGATAGTTCTTCAGGAAATGCCAGTCCCCTCCGAGCCAGGCACCCTGGCGATAGCTGTCGTCGAACTCGGTCTCGGGGGTCTCGATGTCTCGATAGAGACGAATGTGTCGGCGATTGTCGAAGCCGCCGTTGAGCGTCAGGCTCTCGCTGATCCGGTAGCGCAGACTGGCGTAGGTGCTCGAGCCGGTCAGACTCGAACCTTCCGCCTGTCTGCGCCAGCCGCGGTTGACGTCGATCTCCTGCACCAGGTAAACCGACCATTGCTGCGCCAGGTAGCGCCCCTGCAGGTAAGCGAACTCCCGGTTGATCTCTCCCTGTTCGTAGGAACCGACGACTCCTGTCGTCAGGCTCCAGCGGGTGCCGGCCTCCGGATCGCCCCGTAGCTGGAAGAACCCACCGTGTTCGCGGACGGTGTTGGAGCGACCGAAGTCGCGAGGATCGGGCTGGGTTCCGGTGAATGCACCGACCAGCCAACGTCGGCGGCGCCATTGAGCGAGCACACCGTCGAAGATGCTGACGTTGGCCAGCGCGGTGGCGTACTGCCGCCCGATCCTCACCTCGAGCGGAGAACCCTGCGGGTTCCAGCTCGCGGCCAGTCGGTAGACGCGGTTGTAGCTCTCACTGCTGGTCTCACCCGAGCTGAAAGTGTGGTGGGTCCGGCGGGTGCGCACGTCCACATTCATGCCGAAATCGGTGCCGAACACCCGCCGGCCGTCGATCCTCAGATCCAGAGCCGGCTGAGAAAAACTGCTGCCCTGCCCACTTCGGTCGCTCACCGTCAAGTATCGCATTCCTGCCCGGCCCCTCAGCCCCCATGGCCGCAGGCCCCGCTCCCGTTTCGCCCGGCGCCGCACCGCAGATGTCGATGGAGGGGGAGGCATCGACACGGGAGCCGAGGGTTCGGCATCGCGCTGCCGGGGAACGAAGCGCACATCGTCACCGACCGCCAGTTCCACCTCACCTGAGACGATGCGGCACGAGGCCCGGCGTGAAGACAGATCGGTGACCTCCAGCCGGGCAACGATCTCCTCGCCCCGCACCACTTCCAGGATGTCGCCCTTGTCGATACCGTCGTCCCGGCCTGCGCCGATATAGACCGTCGATGAGGTCAGATAGGTGATCGACGCGATGCTTCCGGACAGGCCTTCCTCACCCCGAACCTTCGGGGACGACACGAGCAGGACCAGGGCGCACACCACCACTGACAGATGGCCGCGAGCAGACGGCATCATTCCCTCCCGTCCGGATGACACTGGTAACAAGACCTCGATTCCCAGCGATATCCCGACACGCCCTTGTGCTTGTCGTCCATCTTCGTCTGTCGGTGCTCGTGACAGTCGATGCACGAGAACTCGGCGTAGTTGCTCGAATCGAGGTGGCAGTCGGAACAGCGATCCCACTTGCCCTTGTGCTTGCCCGAATAGATCGGGAAGTAGCGACCGTCGTGGTCGAAGTTGGCATCGTCCCAGCGGCTGGTGCCATGGCATGTGGCGCAGTCCGTGGGGAAGCCGGCGGATCGGTGATTCGGATCGGTCGTCTCATCGTAGTCCTGTCGGTGGCAGGCGTAGCACTCCGTCGGTTTGCCGCCGTAGACGCCATCCGCGTGGCAACTCTCGCAGCTCAGGCTGCGGTGGGCGCCGGTCAACGGAAAATTCGTCGCCTGGTGGTCGAAGCTTGCGTTGCCCCAGTCGCTGGTGTCGTGGCACTGCGTGCAGTCAGTGGAATAGCCCGCCGCCCGGTGGTCCGGATCCGTCGTCCCCTCGTAGTTCTGCCGGTGGCAGGCGTAGCACTCCGTCGGCTTGCCGCCGTAGACGCCATCCGCGTGGCATTGCCCGCAGGCGAGGGCTCGATGGCCGCCGGTCAGCGGAAAGTTACTCAGCGCATGGTCGAAGCTGGCCGGCGTCCAGGAATTGCCGGTGTGGCATTGCTCGCAGTCCGTCGGAAAGCCCGCCGCCAGATGGGCCGGGCTGGTCGTCGCCTCGTAATTCGCCCGGTGACAGTCGTAGCACTTGATGGGACCGCCACCAGCACCGAGGCCGGAGTTGCTGTGGCAGTCCGAGCAGTCGAGACCCTTGTGAGGACCCTCGAGTGCAAAGCCCGTGGCGCTGTGATCGAAGCGAGCACCGGACCACGTATTGGTCGAATGGCAGGTCACGCAGCGGGTGCTGAATCCTTGCTGCTGATGATTCGGAGAGACGGTGGCCTGGTACAGATCGACATGGCACTGCTCGCAAGCCGCGGGCGTGCCGACGAATACCAGATCGTCGACAGGAGTCGCCTGGTGACACTGCTGGCAATCGAGGGTCAAGTGGGCGCCCGAGAGTGGAAAGCGGGTTCCCCGATGAAGACGTAGCTGATCACCACGATCGATGAAGGTCTGCGTATCGTGACAGCGAGAGCAGTCGACCCCCATCTCCCCGCGATGTATGTCACTGTGGCACGAAGCGCAGGAGCCGTCCGCTCGAGCGAAATCGAGCACCTGGTGGCAGGAACGACATTCGAGCGAGGCGTGGGCCCCCTTCAGGGCGAAGCTCGACAGGTCCTCGTGCCGGAAGCGCGGGCTGATGCTAGCCGGTGTCCAGCCCACGTCTGAGTGACACAGCGAGCAGTCCTCGGCCAGATCGCCGTGGGGATAGTCCGGATCCTTCTGCGCGACCAGCCGTGTCCCCACGGCGGCAAGCAACACGACGCCACATGTGGCCATCGCAACGGCACGCAGTAGGCGACGCAGAACGGGTTCGAAGCCAGGTGTTTCGCGCGTTGCTTTCATGGCTTTTCTCCTGCCTGCCGCCCCCCGTGGCAATCTCGGCAAGTACTGGGCAGCGGCCGGTAGACGACGTATGGCTTTCCCTGTCCATCGATGGCGGGCCGGTGACACTTCGAGCACTCGACTCCCCTGTGGGCTCCAGCGAGCCGGAAGCGTGAGTCGCTCTCGTGGTCGAAGCGATCGGCGGGTCGAAAGGCCTGCACCGAGTGGCAGCGGTCGCAAGCCGAACCCCTCTCACGACTGTCGAACTGGCCCCCGTGGGGATCGACGTGACAATCTTCGCAGCGGCTCCGGCGCTCGCCGAAGGGCAGGCGCCGAACCGGCTCAGTCCCGTCGAGCAGCGCCGGCCCCGCAACGGGCCCTCCCTTCAGCTCGCGGTGACAGTCGACGCAAGGCAGGGCTCGATGGGCGCCGTCGAGGGCGAAGCCGAGCTGCGCGTGGGAACTGAGATCGATTCTCGAGCGTCCGAAGCTCGTCGCCTGGTGACAGTCGAGACACTTTCTGCGAGCCTCGAAACCGCCCTGATGGGGATCGACGTGGCAGGCCGTACACGAGCGCGGCCCAAGAGCCAGAGCCAGGCCCGCGCTGCCCAGGGAACCGCTGATCATCGGTGCGAGGAAGCGGTGTCGCCGAGGATCGTGACAGGCACGACATTCGGCCACCGCGTGACTGCCCTCGAGGCCGAAACCCAGGCGGCGATGATCGTCTCGGGTCAGGGTGCTGGGCGCGAATCCTCGGGTGTCATGGCAGTCGGCACAGTCTCCTGCCGACCGAGCGCCGCCTTCGAGCTGACCGCCGTGGGCATCCTGGTGACAATCTCGACAGCCCTCGTGGGGCGGTCGGATCATGACGCCGGCCGGGCCGAGGCGGCGCCGATCATCCGCGCTACGGCGGCGCTGATGGCAGGCCCCACATTCGACCTCGGCATGCTTGCCATCGAGGGGCCAGGAGGACCGCTGGTGCTCTTCGACGGTGAAGGTCGCCGGCACGAAAGCCACGACGGAGTGGCAACGTGAACAATCTACGACTTGGCCACCGAGGCTCGCCCGGCCCGCGTGAGGATCCGCGTGACATCGCCTGCAGCTATCGAAGGCGGGCCGAGGACCCCAGGCCTTCTGCCTGTCGTGGCACTTGACGCAGGAAACCTTCAGATGGGCCCCCTGCAGGGGATAGCGGGTGCGAGAGTGATCGAAGCTCTCGCGTTTCACCTGGCGGAAGCCCTGCTCCACATGGCAGCGATTGCAGTCGGCGCCGAGCCGACCACGGTGAACGTCCTCGTGGCACGTGGAGCACTGGTCGTGAGGCAAGGGCTTGTAGAGCGGAACTCGCTCGCCGGCCGCATTGAGTTTCGTCGGCCCGCGCGCGGCCAGATGGCAGTCGTCACATTTCAGCTCACGGTGCCGCCCGGCCAGAGCGAAGTCGGTCGCCTGGTGATCGAAGGCCGACGCCGGTTTCCAGGCCTGCTGCCCGTGGCATCTGAGGCAATCGTCGTCGAGTTCGCCCCGGTGGGGATCCGCGTGGCAGGCCGTGCAGCTCGTCTCGAGTCCCAGCCAGCTCTGCTCGGGATGGCGGTTCTTCATTCGGGCCAGCAGCAGCGGATCCTGTCGATCGGCCGCGTGGCAGGCCCGGCACTCGAGCGCAGCATGCTTGCCGGACAGGGGCCAGCCGCTTCGCTCGTGCTGAAACAACCGGCTCGAGCCCTCCTCCCAGGCGATCAGCTCGAAGTGACGACCCACGTGCTCGGGATGGCAACGGGCGCACCCGCGGTCTGCTTCCTTCCCGTGCAGCCCTCTGCCCGCCTGTACGAGCTGGGCAATCGCACCATGGCAGTCGAGACAGCGGCTGGACAGCGGCTCGTCGCCCCTGCCGTGACATTCGAAACATCCCCGGGTCGAATCCAGCTCCTGGTGCGCCCGCGAAAGGGGCCCGGGCGAGAGCTGGGCAACCGTGGACAGTCCACCGGGCAGAAGGAGTGCAACCGCCAGCCAACGACTAGGCCCCCACGGCATCTTTCACACCCGCCAGTGGCACGTCCTTGGTTACCATCCGGACGCCGATCTTTTCCAGCACATCGAAGGGCGGGCTGCCTCCGATGCGAATGATCACGTCATCGTTGGGCCGAACAACGATCTCACCGGCCTGCTCGATCGCTACATTGTCGGGCCGGATCTCCTTGACATGGGTGCCGAGCAGCAGCTCCACCTTGCCTGCCGCGGCAGCCGCGGCGATCCGCTCCTGGTTGCGCTTGCGGGCCCTGGCGAAGGCCTGGCCCCGGTAGGACAGGGCCACCGTGGTGCTTTCCTGATTGGCCAGACCGAGAGCCGATTCGATGGCGCTGTCGCCACCGCCGACCACCAGCACTCGCCGACCGGCGAAAGCTTCCATCTCGACGATGTCGTAGAAGACGTTGTCACCGTCCTCTCCGGGAACTCCCAAACGTCGCGGCGTGCCCCGTCGGCCGAGGGCCAGCACGACCCGCCGGGCAAGGAAGTGCTGGCCGGCCGCGTGGACACTGTAGTGATCGTCGAGGCGGGAAATGGTCTCCACCCGATGATGGGTGCGCAGATCGATCTCCACACTCTCGATGATCGATCCCCAGACCTCGAGCAGGGTCTCCTTGGTCGTGTCGGCGATCCACAGGTCTCCATAGAGCGGGATCTTGATCGGTTCACCGAGAAGCAGCTTGCGGCGCGGATACTTGCGAATCGTATCGGCCAGGGTGCCCTGTTCGAGCACCACGTAGCGCAGCTTGGCGCGGGCAGCCTCGAGAGCCGCGGAAAGCCCGGCGGGCCCCGAGCCGACGATCACCAGGTCGAGCACGTCGTCTGCGCCCTTCCCTTCACCCTCCGTGGCGGCCAGTTCCCGGCTGATCGCCTCGACGGCAATCTTGCCCTCGTTGATCGCATTCTTGATCAGACCCCGGCCGCCGAGTTCACCGACGACGTAGATCCCCGGCACATTGCTCTCGAAATTCGGCCCCGTATCCGGCACGACCACCCGCTGCACAGCCTCGCCGCGGGTCATCAGGATGCCGCCGACCGGGCACGCCTCGGCGCAGTCCCCGTGCCCCTTGCACACAGCCAGATCGACCACCGCCAGTTTGCCCTCCAGCAGGATCGCGCCGGGTTCCGGGCAGGCCGCCACACAGGTGCC
>JALTMS010000208.1:0-3476 GCA_027001345.1 Acidobacteriota bacterium
CTCACCGTGCTGCTCATCTTCACCGGCACCGTGTCGCCGGCGGCCCCCGGCAGCTAGGCACGTGGCTCGACGACGCCGGCGACACGGTGCCGGTGAAGATGAGCAGCACGGTGAGTGTGGACGAAAACGACGCCGGCGCGGGCTGGTCCCGCTCGCCGGTGGCCGTCCGCCACGGTGGAGACTGGTCCTACTGGACCGACGACGAGTCTCTCGGCGACGGACGCTATCCTCCCCTGTCCTGCTTTTCCCTGGTCAGCCCGGACGTGGAACTCGACGCCACCGGTGTGCCCGAACTCCACATCTGGGTCGACTACGATATCGAGTATCAGTGGGACGGCCTGGTGATCGAAGTCTCCGTCGATGGCGGCGCATTCATACCGATCGACCCCGTCGGCGGCTATCCGAGCACCTTCGCCCAGACCGTCGCCCCGCCCTGCGCCGGCGCCGGTGGCGGCAGCGGTTCGTGGATCAACGGTTGCGACTACCCACCGAGTCAGGGCGCCATCACCGGACCGGACGTCGATGGCCTTTCCGGCTGGCAGGAGTTCGTTTTCGACCTGACGCCGTGGGCCGGCAGCGAGCTGCGCTTCAGGGCGCGGATGTCCACCGACTGCGGCACGGACGGTGGCGCGGTGCTCGACGACCTGTCGATCACCGCCGCGTTGCTCCCCACCTCCTGCCAGGCTGGAAGCTGCTACCCCGCGCCGAGCTTTGCGGGACTGCTCGAAGCGCGGGATCCCGATCCACAGACCGCCGGTGCCATCGATCTGAGCTGGGGTGCGGTGGAGAGCTGGGGTGGCGGTGGACCGGGGGAGTTCGTGATCTACCGCGACGACGAGGAAATCGCCCGCGTCGCGGCCGACCAGACGACCTACACCGACCTGCTGGCGGAGGCCAACGAGCCGCACTTCTACCAGGTCGTCGCGCGCTCCGGATCGGGCTGCGACCTGCCCAGCGCGTCCCCCTCCCGCATCGAGGTCGAAGACTGCGGTGCCCTGGACGGAGCCGTCCAGGCCGCCGCCCACCTGGACGTGCTGCGGGGACCTTCGACGACGCGGCTGGTGCTGCGCTCGACATCGATCCCCGGAGCGGCTCGCTACCGCTTCCTGCACTCCGCGAGTCCCGCGGACGTGGCCGGCTCGACGACCTACCTCGACACCCCCGCCCCCGAGGCCCGACACGACGTGGTGGGCGACGGCCTGAATTACTTCTACCTGGTCGAAGGCCACCCGGCTCCGGACTGCCCGTGACATGCGGCGGGAGAAGGATTCCGTTACAGCGCCGGCCGGCAGGGCCGATAAGCTCTGCGGGAGCCCGATGAGCTGCGGGAGCCCGATACGCTCTTCGGGAACTGTATGCTGAACGAACCGGGAACGATCGCCCTGATTCTCCTCGCCCTGCCCTCGGTTTTCATCGCCGGGCTGACCGGGCGTCGCTGGCTGCGCGATCGGCGACGGGGCCGTCCCGGCGCGCCCCGCTGGGCCCTGGTGGGCACCGCCTGCTGGGCCGTGCTGGCCATCGCCACCTTCGCCCTGCCGATACCCTGGCCATTGCCTGGACTCTTCGGTGATGCCGGCGACGGTCTGTCCTGGGCCCTGGCGCTCGAGACCTTGCTCGCCAGCGCCCTGGTCGGTGCCTGGTTGCTCGACGACGCCGCCCGGCGTCACCGCCACCTTCACCTCCTCGAGTCGACCACCGAGCGCCGGGCCAGGGAGACCGAGCACAGTTTCGCCGCCCTGGTCGAGGCGATTCCCGAAGCGGTGATCGTGATCTCTACCTCCAGCCTCGAGATCCTCGCGACCAACGATTTCGCCCGGCGTTGGCTGGGGCGCGAGGAGGAGACCCGCGGCCCGGTTCCCTTCGCCCGCTGGCTCGCCCCGGAATCCGCCGGCGATCCCCAGGCGTTGCTAGCGGAGATCTGCGAGCACTCGGCCACCCGGCCCCAGCCGCTGCATCTGCTCCGGGCCGATGGCAGCCAGATCGAAGCCGAGGTCGTCGCCGCGAGCCTGCTGTTTCGGGATCGGCCGGCAGTGGCGCTCGTCGCGCGGGATGTCAGCTCCACCGCACAGGCCCTGCGCGCGGCTCAGGCTCTGTCGCGGGCCAAGGATCGCCTGCTGACCCACGTCTCCCATGAGGTCCGCACCCCTCTCAGCGGCATCTTCGGCACTTGCGAGTCGCTCCTCGACGACGATCTTCCTCCGGCGCTCGAGGAGAGCCTGGAGACGATCCAGCGCTGCGCCGGCGACTTGCTGCTGACCGTCGATGACGTGCTGGACTTCTCTCGTCTGGAGGCCGGCCAGCTCGAGCTGATTCCCACCGTCTTCGAGCCGGCAGCGGTCGTCGACGAGGTCTGCCAACATCTCGCTCCCCGAGCCCGGGCCAAGGGCTTGCTGCTGATCGACATTCCCCGGCGGGATCTGCCCGTCGCCGTGCGGGCCGACGCCGGTCGCCTGCGCCAGATCCTGGTCAACGTGGTGGGCAATGCCATCCGCTTTTCCCAGCGGGGCGAGATCGTCGTGCTGGCCGAGCCCCTCGGCCAGCCCTTCGAGGAGCGCCGGCGACTGCGCCTGACGGTCAGCGATCAGGGCCCCGGCATTCCCCCTGGCATGGAAGAACGCATCTTCCAGACCCACCCCACCACCGAAGATGCAGCGACGGGTAGCGGCGGTCTGGGCCTGGCCCTGTGTCGGCAGCTGTGCCGCGTGATGGGTGGAGAGATTCGCGTCGATTCCTCTCCCGGCCAGGGCGCCACGTTCATCATCGAGATTCCGGTGCTTCTCGCCCCGGTAGCCAACCCTCCCGTCGCCCAGCACCTGGCGGGCCGGTCGGCGATGGTGCTCCACCCCTCCGCCGCGGTCCGGCGCTGTTTGCGCGAGAAGTTGTTGCTCCTCGGCCTGCGCTCTCGTCAGGCCGCCAGCGTCGAAGCCGCCGCCGAGCACCTGGCCCAGGCCGCCCGGCGCGGCGAGCCCTGCGAGGTGCTGTTGGCCGATGCCGTCCAGAGCGCTGACACGCGGATCCGCGACCTGGATGCCGACCCTGCGCCCGCCGTCGTGGAGCTGGGGGTGGCGGAACTGAGCTTCCCGCTGTCCATCTCGCACCTGCGAGAGGCCCTCGATCGCCTCTGGGCTCCCGTGCCCGACGATGCGCCGAGCCAGGCCTGCGGTCAGGCGCGCATCCTCGTCGTCGAGGACAATCCGGTCAACGCCAGGCTGGTGGTCAACCTGCTGCGCAAGGCCGGGCACCTGGTCGAGCAGGCCGAAGACGGCCAGCAGGCCCTCGACCTGCTCGACGAGCAACCCTTCGACCTGGTGCTGATGGATGTGCAGATGCCGGTTCTCGACGGCCTCGAGGCCACCCGACGCATCCGCCGCCATCCCAAGTTGCAGGATCTGCCCGTCATCGCCCTGACGGCCCACGCTCTGGCCGGAGACCGGGACCTCTGCCTCGAGGCCGTCGAGAACCGGCATCTGCACATC
>JALTMS010000208.1:3486-6644 GCA_027001345.1 Acidobacteriota bacterium
ATTCGGGCTGGCGCCGCACCCCCACCCTTTCCTGACCGGGCGCCAGCCCGAATGACGCAGGCTCCCCGTCTCCGGGTGCGCAGGGACAGTAACGAACTGACCGGCTCTGAGCCGTCAGAGATGAGCGATTCGGTGGAAAGGCTGCAATTGGCGGCTGGCCGGGCTAATAGACGAAGCGCCGGATGTCGTAGAGCACTGCCCGCTGCCCACACTCCCTGCGCAACGCTTCGATCACTTGCCGGGCCTGCTCACGGCAGCCTTCGGGATCGAGAATTTCCACACCGTCGGGGGCTCCGACCAGGGGCGAGACGAAGACCCGGTCGCCCCGATCGAGGCCCAGTCGGCCGACCACTTCGAGGCTCGCTCGCCGGTGGATGGCGGCCAGGCTGCCCGCGAAACCGGCCAGCAGGATCACCCCCACCCTCAGTCCAGCCTGCTTGATCCGAGCCACCATTTCCACGGCCCTGTCGGGGGGGCCGGGCTTGCCCAGGCGCTCGAGCAGCTCGCCGTCACCGGTCTCGAGACCGAGGTAGACGCCCGTCAATCCCCCGCGGGCCAGCCGCCGCCAGAAGTCGGGCTGCTGCTCGCCGCCGGTCAGCAGGTCGGTGAAGCTGTAGATACCCTGGGCTCGGGGGCCGGGGGCATCGTCGGGAAAGGCCTGATGAATCAGATCCAACCACTGCTCGATACGACTCGGCGGCGCGGCCAGGGCGTTGGCGTCGGCCAGAAAGATCCCCCTGCGCAGGCTGATGCCCGGGCCGAGCAACTCGATGACGGCCTCCATGTGAGCCCGCGCCGCTGCCCGGTCCAGCGGCCGAAAGTCCCGGTCCCGGTAGAAGTGACAGAAGGTGCAGCGATTCCACGGGCAGCCCCGGGAGAACTGCAAGACCAGCGAGAGGTAGCGATCGGGAGGCAGGATCGAGATCGGCTGGTAGACCCGGGAGAAGGCCGGCCCATCACCGCTGCGATCCCGAATCATCGGCTCGAGTCCCGGTGCGAGGGCAGCGAGCGGGCCTCTCGCAGCGCCCAGGACCTGCTGGAGATCCCGGGCGAGGCGCTGGGCGCGCCGATCCCAGCGCCGGCCCTGCTCGGCGCTGCAGGGGACGAGGATCCGCGCGCGCCGGGGGGCGGACAGTTCCAGGTAGGCACCCGCCAGGCTGCGGCGCCAGCTCCGGCCATCCCAGACTCCTGCCCAGGGACGGCCCGACCAGTCCCAGCAGACCAGGTCCCCATCCAGGCCGGCCACCACCGAGCGTGGTCCCCAGCGAAAAAAGCAGACCCGGTCCGGCAGTTGCAGGCGGCAGGTTCCGCTGGCTGGAGGCGTCGATCCTGCCATGGGCTCCACCGCGGTGAGGGAAATGGTGAGCCGTCAGGGAATCGAACCCCGAACCCGCAGATTAAAAGTCTGCTGCTCTACCGATTGAGCTAACGGCCCACACGAGCGGAAGCGGCAACGCCGTTTCCGCTGGGAGATTATTCACGGCCTCGCGCGGGGAGCAAGCCGCCGGATCCTATTCGGCATCGACCTGCTCGAGGGCGGCGGCAAGCTGAGAGCCGGCGACCTCCACCGCCCACCGCCCCGGAGGGAGCCGGCGCAGGCGCCGCCCCGGCGCGGCGACCCGGGCCGTCAGACCTCGGGAGCAGAGGCGGGCCGCCAGGCGCTCGGCGCCTTCTCGGTCGCCACGCAGGGCAACGATCACCCGGCTCTCCTCGACAGGGGTCGAGCGGGGGGTCATCGGGTGGCTTCCACGCCGAAGTCCTCGAGCAGGCTGCCACCGGGGACGATGGTCTGGGTTCGATCCGGCCCGACGGAGACCAGCGCCAGGGGGCACTCGGCCAGTTCCTCGATCCGGTCGAGGTAGACCCGCGCCGCACGGGGCAGGTCGGCCAGGCAGCGGACGTGCTCGAGGGGCTCGCTCCAGCCCTCGAGATCCTCGTAGACCACCTCGGCCCGCTCCAGGTCGGAGGCCACCGCCGGCAGGGTCTCGCAGCGCTCCCCGTCGATCTCGTAGGCCACCGCTATCCGCACCTCGGGCAGTCCGCTGAGCACGTCGAACTTGGTCAGGGCCAGAGCGTCGATTCCGCTGAGACGAACGGCGTAGCGCGCCGCGACAGCATCGAACCAGCCGCAACGGCGGGGCCGGCCGGTGGTCGTGCCGAACTCCTTGCCCACCTGCCGCAGCCGCTGGCCGGCCGAACCATCGTCTTCGCTGGGAAAGGGCCCGGCGCCGACCCGCGTCAGGTAGGCCTTGGCCACCCCGACGACCTGTTCCACCGCCCGAGGCGGCACGCCGAGACCGGCGGGAATGCCGCCGGCGCCGGTGCTCGAAGAAGTGACGAAGGGATAGCTGCCATGATCCACGTCGAGCAGCGTTCCCTGGGCTCCTTCGAAAAGGATCGCCCGCCCGTCCCTCAGGGCCGCGTGCAGCAGATCGGTAGTGTCGCAACACAGGGGACCGAGCCGCTGCCACCACTGGCGGGCGGTGGCCTGGATCGCCTGCTCGGTGGGCATCGTCTCACCGAGCGCCTCGAGGCGCTCGGCCAGCCCCATGCTCCGGGCGGCGCGGTAGCGCGCGGCCAGCTCCTCCGGACGCGCAAGATCGGCGACCCGCACGCCGAAACGCTCCATTTTTGCGGAGTACGCCGGGCCGATGCCTCGCCGGGTGGTGCCGATGGCCTGCTCTTCGAGACGGGCCTCGTAGCCCCCGTCGAGGCCCAGGTGCCAGGGCATGATCACGTGACTTCGCAGGGAGATCCGAAGCCGCTGATCGACCTCGATACCCTGGGCAGCCAGGCCCTCGATCTCGGCGAGCAGGCGTTCGGGGTCGATCAGCGTCCCGGGGCCTATGACCGAAGTCACCCCCGGGTGGAAGATCCCCGACGGAATGTGGTGCAGCGCGTGGGTTTTTCCGCCGAAAACCACCGTATGGCCGGCGTTGGGCCCGCCCTGGTATCGCGCAACCACAGAAAAGCGGGGCGAGAGCAGGTCGACGACCTTCCCCTTTCCCTCATCACCCCACTGGGCACCAATTACCGCCAGATGTGTCATGAACCAACCCCGCTCCCCCGCCCGCTACCCCCCATTTCGGGCGAGGACGGCTTTTTCGAGTGCAAACCGGCGCAGTATACCGGGGCTCGTCCGGGCATCCCAGCCTCTG
>JALTMS010000209.1 GCA_027001345.1 Acidobacteriota bacterium
GCCGCGCACGAAGATCGATATCGGCGGGCGCTCGGCCATTCTGACGGGGATCGGCTATGTCGGGGTGTTCCTGTCCGCCGTGGCGGCGATTTCCGCGACAGGGCTGGATTTGTCGAGCCTGGCCATTGTCGCCGGTGCGCTCTCGGTCGGGATCGGGTTCGGCTTGCAGACGATTGTTTCCAACTTCGTCTCCGGCATCATCCTGCTGATCGAGCGGCCGATCAAGGAGGGCGACTGGATTGTCGCCGGCGGTTTCGAGGGCACGGTGCGCAAGATTTCCGTGCGCGCGACGCTGGTCGATACATTCGACCGCACGGCGGTGATTATTCCCAACTCCGAGCTGATCGCGGGAGCGGTGCAGAACTGGACCGCGCCGGATATTACCGGCCGGATCAAGATCCCGATCGGCGTGGCCTATGGCACCGATCCGGAACGGGTGAAGGAGATATTGCTGGAAATCGGGCAGGCACATCCGATGGTGATGCGCTATCCGGCGCCCAAGGTGATGTTCTTGAATTTCGGCGCCAGCTCGCTGGATTTCGAACTGCGGGTGTTCCTGCGGGACATTAACAGCTCCATCGGTGCGCGCTCGGATATCAACTTCGCCATTGCCAAGCGCTTCGCCGAGGAAGGGATCGAGATTCCCTTCGCGCAGAGCGACATTACCCTGCGCAATGTTGACGAGATTGCCGACGCGATGAACAGGGTGATTCACCCCGCTGCAAAGGACGAAAAATGACCGAATTGTTGTTTCGCGAGGATGCCTATCTGACCGAATCCGAAGCCGTGGTTTCCGGCCTGACGGATCGCGGCGGCATCGTGCTGGACCGCTCGGCGTTCTATCCGACCAGCGGCGGTCAGGCGGGGGATAGCGGGCGGATCGTTGTCGGTGGTGCGGAGATCGATATTGCCACGACGGTGAAAGGCGAGGATGGCGAGGTTGTTCTGGTGCCTGCCGAGGGGGCGGCGCTGCCCGATGTCGGTGCCACGGTGGAACAGACCATCGACTGGGAGGCGCGCCATCGCAAGATGCGTATCCACACGGCGCTGCACCTGCTGTCGGTGGTCATTCCGCTGCCGGTGACGGGCGGCTCGATCACCGACCTCAAGGGGCGGCTGGATTTCAACATGCCCGAGGCGATCGAGGATAAACAGGCGGTGGAAGATGCGCTCAACGATCTGATCGCGCGCGACTACGCGGTGACCGAAAGCTGGATCACCGATGCGGAGCTGGAGGCCAATCCCGGACTGGTGAAAACCATGTCCGTGATGCCGCCGACGGGGACGGGCCGCGTGCGGCTGGTGCGGATCGGTTCCGAGAGCGAACAGATCGACCTGCAGCCTTGCGGCGGCACGCATGTACGCTCCACCGGAGAGATCGGGAAAATCCGCCTCGGCAAGGTCGAGAAAAAGGGCAAGCAGAACCGTCGTGTGAACCTGTTTCTGGCCGATCAGGATTCTTTGCGCTGACGGGCGCTTATCCCCTTGATCTGTGTGGCGGGCGCAGTATATAGAC
>JALTMS010000210.1 GCA_027001345.1 Acidobacteriota bacterium
CGAAATCCGGGCCGTCGGCATCGTGACCTTCGACGAGACCCGCGTCGCCCATATTCACACCAAGGTCAACGGATGGCTGCAGAAGCTCTACGTCGACTCTACCGGTCAGTTCGTCGAGCAGGGCGACCCCCTCTTCGCGGTCTACAGCCCCGAACTGGTAACCACTCAGCAGGAATACTTGCTGGCCCGCAAGGCACTCGACAGTCTCGGCGGCAGCCCGCTTCCGGAGGTCTCCCGCGGAGCGAGGGAGCTGCTTCGTTCGACTCGCGAGCGCCTCAAACTCTTCGACGTCGATGACCGGCATGTCGAGGAGTTGATCAAGAGCGGTACACCCGAGATCTCGATCGAACTCCACTCGCCGATCACCGGCTATGTCGTCGAGAAGAACGCGCTCGAAGGGATGTACATCACCCCGGCGATGAAGCTCTACACCATCGCCGATCTCAGCCGGGTCTGGATCGATGCCGATATCTACGAGTACGAGGTTCCCTTTGTCAAGGTCGGCCAGGAAGTCGTGGTACGCCTGTCCTATGATCCCGGCCGCAAGCGCGTCGGCCGCGTGTCTTACATCTACCCCTACCTCGATCCTCAGACCCGAACCGTCAAGGTTCGCATCGAGTTCGACAACCGTGACTACGAACTGAAGCCCGAGATGTACGTCGATGTCTACCTCCAGGGTGACAGCGTCGATGCAGTTGTCGTCCCGAAGGAAGCCGTGCTGCGCACAGGCAAGCGTGACGTGGTCTTTGTCGCCCTCGGCAACGGTCGCTTCGAAGCTCGCGAACTCAACCTCGGGGTCGAGACCGATCGAGACTTCCAGGTTCTCTCTGGCGTGAGTGTCGGTGAGGAGGTGGTCCTTTCGGCCCAGTTCCTCCTCGACTCCGAGAGCAACCTGCAGGAGGCCATTGTTCGCATGAGGAACAGCGGCCAGGCGACCACAGATTCCGAAGACGGCGCGGCTGACGCGAGTTCTGATCAGGAAGGGGACGGCGGCAATGCTAGCGTGGATCATTGAAGCCTCTATCCGCTCCCGTTTTCTGGTCCTGCTGCTGTGCGCCATAGGCGTAGCCGCCGGCGGCTACGTGATGTACCACATCCCGGTCGATGCCCTGCCGGATGTCAGCGACGTACAAGTCATCGTCTTCACCCAGTGGCCGGGACAGGCACCTCAGATCGTCGAGGACCAGGTGACCTACCCGATCACCACCACCATGCTCTCGGTGGCCAAGACACGTGTCGTGCGCGGCTACTCCTTTTTCGGCTACTCCTTCGTCTATGTCATCTTCGAGGACGGCACGGACGTCTACTGGGCGCGCAGCCGGGTACTCGAGTATCTGAGCTACGTCTCGAGCCAGCTCCCGGAGGGCGTGGTGCCGACGCTTGGCCCGGACGCAACTCCGGTGGGCTGGGTCTACGAGTACGCACTGGTGGACCGCAGCGGGAAGAACGACCTGGCCCAACTGCGAAGCATCCAGGACTGGTACTTGCGCTACTCGCTACAGACCGTTCCAGGAGTCGCGGAGGTGGCAAGCCTGGGCGGATTCGTCAAGCAGTATCAAATCGTCGTCGATCCGAACAAGCTGATGGGGCTGGGTGTTCCGATCGAGCGAGTGATCAGCGCAATCCGCGAGAGCAACAATGACGTCGGCGGTCGCGTGGTGGAACTGGCCGGCACTGAGTTCATGATCTACGGCATCGGCTACATTCGAAGCATCGAGGATGTCGAACGAATACCCGTCGGCGTCGACAATCAGGGCACACCGATCCTCGTCAGGGATGTCGCGCGAGTCCAGATCGGGCCCGACATGCGCCGCGGGTTGGCCGAACTCAACGGCGAAGGCGAGACCGTCGGCGGCATCGTCGAGATGCGTTACGGCTACAACGCTCTGGAGTTGATCGCCCGTGTCAAGGAACGCCTCGAGCAGCTCAAATCCGGCCTGCCGGAGGGCGTCGAGATCGTTCCGGTGTATGACCGCTCCGCCCTGATCGGCCGGTCGATCGCCACCTTGCGAGGCAAGCTGATCGAAGAATCGATCGTCGTGGCACTGGTCTGCGTGCTTTTCCTCCTCCATTTCCGCTCCGCATTCGTCGCCATTCTCGCCCTGCCTCTCGGGGTGATCGCGGCCTTCACGGTGATGTCGCTGCAGGGTATCAGCGCCAACATCATGTCGATGGGAGGCATCGCAATTGCCATCGGAGCGATGGTCGACGGGGCGATCGTGATGATCGAAAACGCCCACAAGCACCTCGAGCGTGACCGGGGCAAGAAGCCCCACTGGGAAATCATCAGCGATTCGGCGAAGGAGGTCGGCCCCGCCCTCTTCTTCTCCTTGCTGATCATCACCTTTTCCTTCATTCCGGTCTTCAGTTTGAGCGGTCAGTCTGGAAGGATGTTCAAGCCACTGGCGTTCACCAAGACCTACTCGATGGCCGCCGCGGCACTGCTTTCGGTGACGATCGTGCCGATCCTGATGGGCTTTCTGATTCGAGGGCGAATCGTCTCCGAGGCCAAGCATCCGATCAGTCGGGCCTTGATCTGGGCCTATCGGCCGGTGCTACGACTGGCTCTGCACTGGCGCTGGGCGGTGATCATCATCGCGGTCGTCGGTCTGGCTGCCACCTGGTACCCGTATTCTCATCTGGGCTCGGAGTTCATTCCTCCACTCAACGAAGGGGATCTACTCTACATGCCCTCACTGCTTCCCGGCATTTCCATCGGGCAGGTTCGGGATATCTTGCAGAGGTCCGATCGTATTCTCTACCAGTTTCCGGAAGTGGAGTCGGTGTTCGGAAAGGCCGGCCGGGCCGAAAGCGCCCTCGATCCCGCACCATTGACAATGATCGAGACGGTGATTCGGCTCAAACCCAGGGAGGAATGGCGGCCGGGTCTGACCACCGAATCGTTGATTGCCGAGATGAACGCAGCGCTCGACTTTCCGGGAGTGACCAATGCATTCACAATGCCGATCAAGACCCGAATCGACATGCTCTCCACAGGAATCAAGACGCCGGTCGGCATCAAGCTGCTCGGTGCCGACTTGCAGGTCTTGCAGCAGCTTGGCAGCAAGGTCGAGGCGATCGTCTCGACCATCCCGGGAACCCGCAGCGTGTACGCCGAGCGGGTGGTGGGCGGTAACTACGTCGATGTGAAGATCGACCGCGCCGCCGCTGCACGCTACGGGCTGACGGTTGGAGCGATCGAGAACGTCATCGAAACGGCCATCGGCGGCAGGCGCGTGACGACCACCGTCGAGGGACTCGAGCGCTATCCGGTCAATGTGCGTTACGCACGCGAACTACGCTCGGACCTTCCCAGCCTTCGCCGGACCCTGATCTCCACCCCGACCGGCACCCAGGTCCCGCTCGAGCAGGTCGCAGATCTTTCGCTGCGCAAGGGCCCCCCGTCGATCAAGACCGAAGGAGCCCAACCCACAGCCTGGATCTATGTCGATATCGACGACGATCAGGACGTCGGCAGCTACGTCGATCGGGCCAAGGAAATGCTCGATCAGTCATTCGAGTTGCCAACCGGCTATTCTCTGGTCTGGAGTGGTCAGTACGAGTACATGCTCGAAGCGAGGGCCAGGCTGCGGATCGCGGTGCCCTTGACCTTGATCGTCATCCTGCTCTTGCTCTACATGAACTTCGGAAACATCTCCGAGTCACTGATCGTCATCCTCACCGTCCCTTTCGCGGTCATCGGCGGCGTCTGGTTGATCTATTTCCTGGGCTACAACATCAGCGTCGGAGTGATGGTGGGCTTCATTGCTCTGGCGGGAGTTGCCGCCGAAATCGGGGTGGTGATGATCATCTACCTCGATCACGAGTACAAGGCCAAGCGCGAGGAACTCGGCGCCCGAATGACGCGCGAGAACTTGCGCGAAACGGTGGTTGCAGGCGCGGTGGAGCGAGTGCGTCCGGTGATGATGACCGTCACCGCGATCATGGCGGGTTTGTTGCCGATCATGTGGGGCAACGAAACCGGCGCGTCGGTGATGAAACGCATCGCCGCTCCCATGATCGGGGGCATGGCAACAGCCACAGCTCTGAGCCTGCTTCTGATCCCGATCGTCTACGAGATGTGGCGTGGTCGGGCGATCGAGCATCAAGCCAAGCTCCGCGCCAAGAACCACTGAGCCACATCGCCGCCCTACGACAAGTGCGCGTGCTCAGTCCTGCACCGCCACCCGGCCACCGGCACAGACCCTTTTCCACCTCACCGCTTGTTCGGGAACGCACCCCGATCGCGGACCATCCGAAGCGCGATCTACGAGTGGACGGGGTCCGCCTCCCCGACAGATTGACGCCCGGCCCGATCGGCATGGCGGGCCATCCGCGCTACCATCTCGAGCACTTCTCCCCGGCGTACGGGCTTGGCCAGGTGGGCATCCATGCCCGCCTCCAGACACTGCCGTTGATCGCGCTCGAGGGCGTGGGCGGTCAGGGCGATGATCGGGATCTTCAGGCCCCTGTCTCGCAGAGTTCGCGTCGCCTCCATCCCGTCCATCACCGGCATCTGGATGTCCATCAGAATCAGGTCGAAGTCTTCGGATATCGCCTTGTCGACCGCGAGCTGGCCGTTGGCAGCCACTTCGACGATGTGGTGCTCCTTTTCGAGAATCCTCGAAACGACCTTCTGGTTGACCGGGTTGTCCTCCGCCACCAGGATGCGCAGCGGCGGAGCCTGGCAGGATTCAGCTTGTTCCCTCTCCGGACCGCCGCCTCCCTTCACGGCCCGGCGGGGCGCCGTCGAAGCATTTCCGTTCTCCGGCCCCTGCACACAGTGCCCGAAGCAGGCCGTGAAGTGGAAGACGCTGCCTTCGCCAAGCCTGCTTTCGACCCACAGACGTCCTTCCATCAAGTCAACGAGCCGCCGGCAGGTGGCCAGACCGAGACCCGTACCGCCCCTCCGGCGCGTGAGGTAGTTTTCAGCCTGAACGAAGGGATCGAAGATCGTCTCGAGCTTTTCTGTCGCGATGCCCACACCGGTGTCCCGGATGCTGAAGCGCAGCCGCAGGTCTTCGCCCTTCATCTCTTCCACTGCGACATCGAGAGCCACCTCGCCACGCTCAGTGAACTTCAATCCGTTACCCAGCAGGTTCAGCAGTGTCTGCTTCAGCCGCACCGGATCGCCGACAAGATCGTCGGGCACGTCCTCATCGGCACGCACTCGCAAAGCGATGTTCTTCGATGCCGCACCGACAGACAGCAATCTCGTGGTCTCGTCCAGCACTTCCCTCAGGCCGAAGCACCGCCTGGCCAACTCGAGTTTCCCCGCCTCGATCTTGGCAAAATCCAGCACATCGTTGAGCACGGTCAGCAGAGAGTCCGCCGAGGCCTTGACCACCTCCAGGCAGGCGCTCTTCTCTTCCGGCTGATCGGACTCCATGGCCAGTTCGGCCATGCCGATGATGCCGTTCATCGGCGTCCTGATCTCATGACTCATCATGGCCAGAAAATCGCTCTTGGCGCGACTTGCGGCCTGGGCCTCGTCCCTCGCCAGACGGAGTTGCCTGGCGGTGTGATTGAGCGCCGCGAAGTGCTCGCGGAGACTGCTCGCCATTCTGTTGAAGGCCTCCGCAAGCAAACCGAACTCATCGTCACTGTCGACACGCACCAGGGTGTCGAATCGCCCCGCGGCGATCTTCTCCGTACCCTCCTTGAGTCGATCGAGAGGGGTCAGGCTGCGTCGGATGGAAATGACGCTGGCAAGTATCACGACCGCCAGGCAAAGCAGCACCACCAGCGCGAGGGACAGCTTGAATCTCATCGACGTGGTGAAGACGAATTGACGAGGAGTGCTGACGAGGATGTCCCAGGCCGGCGATACGAAGTGCCCATTGAGAAAGAGTGTCCAGCGCTGAGCATGGTGGCGGGTCTGTTCGTCGGTCCAGGAAAACAGTCTTCTCCCGCGATTCCCCGGCATCATCATGGCCTCGACGAAGGGGTCCGAAGGGGAGGTCGATGAAAAGATCAACTCGCCACTCTGATCGACAATGGCGAATCGCTCGACTCCGGCAACACCGTGACCTCCCTCGGGCCTGAACAGGCTCTCCACGTTGAGTTCAGCCACCAGTCCTCTGCCATCGACGGGAGGCAAGGCCAGCAGGACACGGACCTCGTTCGAGATGTCATGATCGACGATCAGGGCCGTCCTGCCCGAGTTCCCCGCCGGCGGCCATTGCCGCGGGAGATCGATGCTCGCCCCGAAGATCGACTCGAGACTCCCATCAGCGTCGTAGGCCGCCAGTCCCGCAAAATCGGTTGCGAGACGCTCCGACCACGCTGCAGCGATCTTCTCGGGAAGCGTTGCTTGATCGACCAGCGGGAGCAATAGCTGGAGTTCCGCCTCACGAGTTTCGAGCTGTTCGTAAAGGCCCATTCCCAGAGATTTCGCCGCCAGCCGCTGCTGGCGCCTGGCCTCGGCGTCGAGCTGCTGGCTGACGAAGTGGTAGGCGACGAAAGACAGGGCGGTGATCGGAAGCAGAGCACTGCACACGAAGACCACGAAGATGTGCTGGGCTACCCTGCTGCGCAGAAACCCACGCTCGGCTTTCATCGTCAACCTGCCTGCGGCAGCCACTCAGAAATCGGTGGCAAGCCCGACAA
>JALTMS010000211.1:0-1212 GCA_027001345.1 Acidobacteriota bacterium
GCTGGCCTTCGCGGTCGTCGGGAGGAGGGCTGCCGACCACCGCGAAGGCCAGCACCGCCATCACCAGGGCGGCGGCGATCAGAGCGAGACCGGCCCGACGTCGGAGGCGGAGCTGCTGCTCGTACTGGATGCGGTGGAGGATCTCCCGCCGCTGGCGGTCGAAGAATCGGTCGGCGAAGCCGCTGCGGCGCAAGCCGTTCATCGGGGTATCTCCAGGCCCTCGAGCCGCTGTCGCAGGCGGCGCGAGGTGCGAAAAATGTGGACCTTGACCGTGCCGGTGTGGATCCCCAGCCGGCCGGCGATCTCGGCGATGGGCAGACCCTGCTGGTAGCGCAGGCGGAAGATCTCTTTCTGCCGGCCCTCGGGGATCGCGTCGAGAGCCTGCTGGACCCGGGCGGCCAGGTCCTGCTGCATCAACTCCTGCTCCGGCGAGGGCCCGGCGTCGGCGGCCTGCTCGACCATCTCCTCGGCTCCTTCCACCTCCCGCCAGGCCTTGCGGCTACGATCGACCACCAGATTGCGCAGGATGCGGAACAGCCAGGGGCCGAAGCGACTGTCGTCGCGGAACGAGCCCAGGCCGCGCCAGGCCCGGAGGAAGGTTTCCTGCACCAGGTCGTCGGCATCCTGAACCTGTCGCAGACAGGCCAGGGCCCTGGCGGTCAGGGGTCGCTGGTAGCGCTCGACCAGGGCGGAGAAGGCCTCGAGGTCACCCTTGCGCGCCCGCTGCACCAGGGGGGCGTCGATCTCTCCGGTGGTGGCGAGGGGCTCGGTCACGCTGGGGTCTCCAGGGGGGATGACGGCTCCACTGCCGCCGGGTTGACTGTGGGGCGTGGAAAAAAGAGCCGCAAGGCAGTCAGATCGGTCGTCAGTATGGCGCCCTCCTTCTCGCCACCATGGCCGTCCGTGTCCAGAGCGGGCCGTGGTGGCCGGGCCGAATGTGTTGCATATGAAAGTATTATGGTGTATGTTTTCTTGTGAAAGGAGGCGACATGGCGGGTGGTCTGGCCGGTGCTCCGGGAGGAGCCCTCTCCGAGACAGGGGGCTCGCGACCGGAGGCCGCCGCCGTACTTTCCCGGGCCCTGCTCCGGGCGGCAAGAGCCCTCGACCTGCCGGGCCGGTCGCTGGCCCGGGTGATCGGCATCAGCGAGGCCAGCGTTTCCCGCCTCGCCCGGGCCCTTCGGCTGGCGCGGACCGACGGCCTTGGCCTCCTGG
>JALTMS010000211.1:1222-6604 GCA_027001345.1 Acidobacteriota bacterium
TTTCCCGCCTCGCCCGGGGCCGCCGCATCGATCCCGCGAGCAAAGAAGGCGAACTCGCCCTGCTCTTCCTGCGCCTGTTCCGCAGCCTCGACACGTTGACGGGGGGCGACGCCACCGCCGCCCGTGCCTGGCTGCATGCCGACAATCATCACCTGGGCGGGGTGCCTGCAAAGCTGATCGAAAGCGTGACGGGGCTGATCGATGTCGTCGAGTATCTGGACGCAATGCGCGGGCGAGCGTGAAATCCGGCCCCTGGCTTGCAGCGCGCTGCGAGCCGTCGAGGCCCAGCACGTCATCGCCACGCGCAAGCTCGTCGACAGCCCGGAAGAGCAGGAGGTGCTCGAGGCGCTGATCGACTCCGCCAAACCCCCCTGGCCGCGGGGCCTGGAGGCCGATGGCCTGCACTACCTGCTGGCCACGCCCTTTCGCTATCCCCCCCTGCGTCACGGCTCCCGTTTCGGCACCCGGGATCAGCCCGGCCTGTGGTACGGCTCGCGGCAGGAGTCCACGGCCCTGGCCGAGGTGGCCTACTACCGGCTGCTCTTCGTCGAGGGCAGCGCGGCGAACCTCGATCCGCTGGAGATGGAGATCAGTACCTTCCGCGTTCGGGTCGCCACTGACCGTGGCGTGGACCTGGCCGCCCCGCCCTTCGACGCCTTTCGCGGGGCGATCGCCTCACCGACCTCCTGGAGCCGGAGCCAGGCTCTGGGGACGGCGATGCGGGAGGCCGGCGTCGAACTCTTCCTCGCGCCCTCCGCTCGTGATCCCCGCGGTGGTCTCAACGTGGGCCTGCTGACGCCCGGGCCCTTCGGCCGGCGCGGACCGACGGGCTTGACCTCCTGGCACTGCACGACTACCACGGGGGGAGTCGAGTTCGTCCGTCGCAGCCTCCGCCGGCGCCAGACCCTGGTCTTCGACCGGGAACTTTTCCTGGTCGATGGCGTCCTGCCCCGACCTGGGATCTGAACACCGTGGAGCGAAGAAGGCTGGCGCCGCGGCCGACCTGGGGGGCCAGCCTTCTTGGCTCCACGGTGGTGGGCGAGGGATCGACACCGTCGGCGGCGGCTTGCCCGTATCATCGGGACGGGCGCGGCGAGGGGGGCGGCGCCCCGGGAGGCGTCATGGCGCGGCTGACAAAGATCTACACCCGCAAGGGAGACGACGGAAGCACCCGCCTCGGCAGCGGCGAGAAGGTGGGCAAGGACGACCTGCAAGTGCGGGCCTATGGCACCGTGGACGAGGTCGGAGCGTTTCTCGGCATGGTGCTCGTCGAAGAGCCCGACCCGCAGGTGAGCACCGAGCTGCGGAGGATCCAGAGCGAACTGTTCAACCTCGGCGGCCAGCTCTCTCTGCTGGCCCGAGACGGCGACGAGGTGCCGGCGCTGATCACCGCTGAACACGTCCGCCGGCTCGAGCAGGCCTGCGATCGATTCAACGCCGACCTCGAGCCCCTCGAGAACTTCATTCTCTCCGGTGGTACGCGGGCGGCGGCCTGGCTGCACCTGGCCCGCACCGTCTGCCGCCGGGCGGAGCGGGAGATGGTGGCCCTGGCGGCGCGGCAGAGCGTGCCCGGCTCGCTGCTGGAGTACGTCAATCGCCTCTCGGATCTGCTCTTCATCCTCGCTCGCTGGGAGAACCGGCGTGCCGGTGGTGCCGATGTGCTCTGGGACACCAGCGTTTAGGCGCATCGTCCTCGGGCTGCTGCTGGCGGTGGCCGGGGCAGTTCCGATCGACGCGGTTCTGGCCGACCAGGGGGCTCGGCGGATCTGCTCGACCAGCCTGGCGGGCGACGAGCTTCTCGCACTGCTGGTGGAGCCGGAGCGGGTGGCCTGCGTGTCGACCCTGGCCGACGACCCCCAGCTCAGCGACGTGGTCGGACACTTTCCCCCCTCGATCGCCCGGGTGATCGGTCGCATCGAACCGGTGCTCGGTAGCCGGCCCGACCTGGTACTGGTCGCGCCGTGGAACGACCCGGACTTCCGCACTCTGCTCGCCCGCTCCGGCGTCGAGGTCGAAGTGCTGGCCGACGTACGCAATTTCGACGACATCCGCCGGCAGGTGCTCGACCTGGGCCGGCGACTGGGCGCCACCGAGCGGGCCCGGCAGGTCGCCGAGCGCCTCGATGCGGAGCTGACCCGGGCCGAGGCGATCGCCGCCCGCCGCCGCTGGCGGCCGAAGATCCTCTCCTTCTCCCACGGCATCGTCGCCGGGGCGGGAACCACCGTCGATGCGCTCATCCGCCGGGCCGGCGCGATCAACGCCGCCGCCGAGGCGGGTATCGAGGGTCATACCCGGCTGCCGATGGAGGCCCTGGTGGCCCTCGATCCGGAGGTGCTGCTGCTGGGCTTCGATACCGGCGAACACCCGGCCAGTCTCCTGGAGGCCTATCCCCACCTGGCCTCGACCCGGGCCGTGCGGGATGGGCGGATCGTCATCCTCCCGCCCCGATTGCTGACCACGGTCACCCCCTTTCTCGCCCGGGGGGTGCTGGCCCTCGAAGAGCGCCTGGCGGCCCTCGCACCGGAGCCGAAATGAGTGCTCGGCGGGCCTGGGCGCTGGGAGCCCTGCTGCTGGCCCTGCTTGCGCTGGTGATGCTCGTGGGCATCGCCTTCGGTGGTGCTGCGGGTTTCGGTCCCCTGCGCGCCCTGGCCACGCTCTTCGGCCACACCGAGAGCGGTGCCGAGGGACGCATCCTCGGGGCGCTGGTTTTCGACATCCGCCTGCCGCGGGTGGTGCTGCTGGCCCTGGCCGGCGCGGCCTTCGCCGCCTCCGGCGCCGCGCTGCAAGCGGTGCTCGACAATCCCCTGGCGGATCCGGGTCTGCTGGGCCTGTCAGGCGGGGCGAGCCTGGGGGCGGTGCTGGCCTACACCACCGGCGCCTTCACTCTCTGGGCGCCCAGCGTGCCCCTGGCAGCCTTTCTCGGCGCCCTGGGGGCGGTGGTGGTGGTGTACCTGGTGGCCCACGCAGCCGGTCCCCCGGGAACCTTCGCCCTGCTGCTGACCGGAGTGGCGATGGCTTCCCTGCTCGGCGCGGCGGTCTCCTTCCTGCTGGTCAGCTTCGGCGACTACCGGGTGCACGAGGTCTTCGCCTGGCTGCTGGGCTCGGCGGAAAACCGCACCTGGACCCACGTGCACATGGCCTTCGCGCCGGTGCTGGTGGGGATCGGTGGGCTGGTACTCGTGGCGCGGACCATCGACGGGCTGGCCCTGGGCCAGGAGCAGGCCCAGGGGATCGGCATCGATCTGGCCCGGTCCCGGCTGCTGGTGATGGGTCTGGCCGCCCTGGCCGCCGGCGGCGCGGTGAGCGTGGTGGGGCCCGTGGGCTTCGTCGGTCTGATGGTGCCCCATCTGTTGCGTTCCCTGGTGGGAGCCGCGGCCCGGCGGTTGCTGATCTTCGTGGCCCTGGCGGGAGCCGTGTTTCTCGTCGGCTGCGACCTGCTCTCCCGGCTGCTGTCCCGCACCACCGAAGTGCCGGTGGGCATCGTCACCTCGATCGCCGGGGTGATCTTCTTCCTGGCCCTTCTGCACCGGCTGCGTCGGGTCTGAAGATCTCCGATCTCAGCCCAGGGCGTCGGCCAGGCGACGAACTCGGAGGACGTCGATCGGGTCGCCGGGAGCGCTCTTCAGCGAGCTGCCCACGATCAGGGCGTCGGCTTCGGTGAAGGTCCCGACGTTGGAGGCGGTCACCCCGCTGCCGACCACCAGGCAGGCTTCCGGCAGGGCTTCGCGCAGGCGGGTGAGGGCCGCGGCATCGGTGGCGCTGCCCGTGGCGCGCCCGGAAAGCACCAGGGCATCGGCGCCGCCCCGGTGAAGGGTGTCCCGGGCCTCGTCGAGCAGATCCCGTGGTGCGAGGGGAGCGGAGTGCTTGACGTCCACGTCGGCGAGGATGGCGATCCGCTCCGCCCCGAGGCAGTGGCGCTCGCGCAGCAGGTGATGGGCCTGGCCCTCGATCAGGCCCTGGTCGGTGACCCGCGCCCCGCAGAGCACGTTGACCCGGATGAAGTCGGCTCCGGTGGCGTGGGCGACGGCCAGGGCCGCCCGGGGATCATTGCGCAGCACGTTGATGCCGAAGGGCAGGTCGGTGGCCTCCCCCAGGCGCAGGGCGAGGGCCGTCATGTGGGCCACGGTCAGGGGAGGCACGGAGCCGGGGTAGAAGGGGGTGTCGCCGAAGTTCTCGAGCAGCAGGGCGTCGGCTCCCCCCTCCGCCAGGGCGTGGGCGTCGGCGAGCATTCGCTCGCGCAGCAGTTCGAGGCCGCCGCCATGGCCCGGGGCGCCGGGAAGGGCCGGCAGGTGGAGCATGCCCACCAGGCGGGGCCGGGCTCCCGGCCGGCGGCGGAAGAAGGCATTCGTGCCGGTCAACGGGCACCTCCCGCGGCGATCGCGTCGGGACAGGCGCGGCCGAGGGTCTCGGCCAACACGCGGCTTTCACTGTCTTCGAGGCGGCCGAGCAGTTGCAGCGCCCGCCCCAGCGCTGGTGTGAGGGAGACGAGGAAGCGGGGCCGAGACAGGCGTGTGGCCTGATGGGCGAAGGTGCCCGCAGCCTTGAGCAACCGCTGCACGCCGACCCGGAGCAGCCGCGGTTCGTCCAGGCTGACCGCATCACCCGCGCAACTCCGGTTCCAGCCCGCCAGGGCAGCCCGCTGCTGCTCGGGCTCGCATTTCACGTAGGGATCGTAAATCAGCGAGGCCAGGTCGTAGAGCCGAGGAGCGAGCAGCGCGTCCTGGAAGTCCACCGCTCCGCAGCCGTCGTCGGTGGCCAGCAGGTTGCGCGAGTGGTAGTCCCGGTGGCACAGGCGCCGGTCGTCGACGTCCAGGGTGGCGACGAAGTGATCGAGGGCCGCGGAGATCTCGGCGAGCAGGACCGGGTCGCGCAGGTCTCTGCGTCCGGCGATCTCGTGGACGACGAAGAAGGCCAGTTCCGAGCGCAGGCGTTCGGCATTCAGGCTGGGAGTGGCCAGGGGATGGGTCGGCGAGATCTGCTCGTCGGAAAGCGCTTCGAGATTGCCCGCCATCTCGCCGGCCCGATCGTAGAGCGCTACCCGCTGGGGGGTGGGGACGGTGGCCAGCAGGCGGTCGCCCAGGTCTTCGAAGACCACCGCCGCCAGCTCGGTGTCCACGTCGAGGATCGCCGGCAGACGCAGGCCGGCGCCGGTGAGGGTCTCGTGGGCTGCTTGCAGGCGGGCCAGGGCCCGTGCGCCGCCGTCGGCATCGACCATCACCACCGCGCTGTGCCCACCGAGACGGCCGACGCGGAAAAAGAGTCGGGTGGAAGCATCGGCGTCGAGGGGGACCACCGAGAGCAGGGGGCCGAAGCGCTCGCTCAGCCGGCCGACCAGGGCCTTGCTCGCGTCGTTCATCTCGCCTCCACGGGCGTGGACGGGAG
>JALTMS010000212.1 GCA_027001345.1 Acidobacteriota bacterium
AGCAGGCGATAGCGCTCGTCGAGCCGGCCGACCAGGAGCAGGCCGGCGCCGAGCACGCCGAGAAAGGCCCACTCCATCACGCCGTACCCCGCCCGGGAGGCCAGCGCCCCGAGCAGCACCGCACCGGTCACCGCGGAGGCTGCGGTGATTGCCTGGGGGCGCACAGCCGCGAGACGCGAGGGAGCCGCGCCCGACTCCGATGGCCCGCGGACGAGCCAGAATGCGGCACCGAGGAGGGCGAGGAGGAAGACGCCCAGCACCCCGCGATCGATGGCGTCGACGCGAAAGGCCATCCACAACGCCGCCCACAGCAAGCCGCCCCCGCTGGCCAGCGCGCCAAGCAACCACCAGCCCCGCCGGCGGATCACGACGAACAACCCCACTTCCAGCACGAGGAAGAAGGCGAACAGGGGAATCGGATTCGGCTCCTCCGCCCCGATCAAGGCCGGTGTGACGAAGCCGCCGAGCAGCCCGATCAGCGCCACCATGGGCCCCCGCCTCAGGGAAAGCGCCACACCCCCCAGTGTGGTCAGAACGATCAGCCCAAAACCCGGTGCCGGCGGGATCAGGTGGTAGAGGGTGACGCCCGCGACGAGGGCGGCGAAGAGAGTGGCAATGCCAGCGGCGGAGAGAGCGTGGGCGATGAGTTCTTGCTTGCGGGCCAGGAATTCTCCCACCGCCAGGCAGATCACCCCCGCAGCCAGACCGAGGGCCACGCGCAAGGCGGGTGTGATCAACTCCCGCTGAAGGGAGTAGTGCACGAGAAAGACCCCTGCCAGGGCCACGGCGATCGCTCCGAGCCAGACCGGGAGCTGGGCGCCGAGGCGCTGACCCCAGCGCTCACGCAACCCTGCCAGGCTCTGCCCCTCGGACACGGCCTTGCCCCCCGGCAGCCACTCGGGATCGACCGGCGCTCGACGAGGTTTCGGCCGGCAAGGAGCGGGCGGGCTCGGAGGCGAGCCCGCAGTCGGCGGAGTGGCCGGGGCGGCCGGTGCCGGTGCCGGCGGTGGAGCTACGGCGGCGGGTGCCTCCGGCGACGGCGTTGGAGGCCGGCGCTTTTCGAGCACCTGATCGACACGCTCGCCGAGCGAGCGCATCTCGGCCTTGAGCTGCATGGTACGACGCAGGGCGAAGGCCCCCAGAATCACCCCCACCACCGGCAGCACCAGCAGCGAGAGAACAACCATGACCGCCACGATTTCCATCGGCCCTGTCCCCTCGCGGGGAGGAGGCTCCTCGATCCCCCTCCGACCACCGGAACAGTCTAACGCAGGCCTCTGTCTTCCTCGCCGGGCCGCCTCCATGACAACGCTGGGCGGGGTGCACCCCGCCCCTACGCGCGATTCGACGCGCTCGCGTTCCCGATGTCAGACGGTGCGACACAACGGGTTTCGTGGCGCTCGCGTCTCCGATCTCGGACGGTGCAACACAACGGGTGTAGGGGCCGGGTATACCCGGCCCCTACACCCGTTGTGTTGCACCGTCCGAGATCGGAGACGCGAGCGCCACGAAAC
>JALTMS010000213.1 GCA_027001345.1 Acidobacteriota bacterium
GACCTTCAGCTTCCAGTCGAGCAAGAACTTTTCCTCCGGTGAGGGTGGGATCGTCCTGTCCAATGACGAAGCGGTCTTCCAGCGGGCCTGGTCCTACCACAACTGTGGGCGGAAGATGGGTGGGGACTGGTACGACCATGTGCTGCCCGGGCTGAACTACCGGCTGAGTGAATTGCAAGCGGCGATTCTGCTCTCCAGCCTCGACCGCCTCGTCGAGCAGCAGAAGACGCGGCGTCGGGCCATGGCGGTGCTCGAGCAGGGGCTGGCCGAGGTGGATGGCATCCTGGTTCCGGATGCCGATGAGCGGATCACCGCTCATGCCTGCCACATTTTCATGGCTCGGCTCGACACCGAGAAGATCCCCGTCGATAGCAAGGTCTTCACCGCCGCGCTACAGGCGGAGGGCCTGCCGGCGCATCCGGGCTACACCACGCCGTTGTACAAGCAGGATTTCTGGAAGTGGTTCGGAGAGCGTTCCACGGGGGCCGGCAAGAAGTGGAAGGAAGTCTGGCCCCGCCCCTACGACAGCTACGAGCTTCCGGTGTGCGAGAAGCTCAGTCGCTCGACGATCTGGGTCAAGCAGGACGTCCTGCTCGCTGGACCGGAGGCAATGGGCGACGTGATCGCCGCCTTCGCCAAGGTGGCGGCTGCCGCCCGCCGTGGTGCTCTCCGGGGCTGACCCTACACGTTTCGCGGGAGGAGCCGGTCCTCCCGCGCCGCCGGATTCGGCGGGTGGGAGGTTCTCCCCGTCGCTCCTGTCTTGCGACAGGTGTTGCGGCCGGGTATTCCCGGCCGCGACAGATGGCTCGTGTCTTTTCAGAAATTGATGCTGGCACCGATGATCACGCCTGATGGCTCGATGCTACCCGTTCCGGGAGCCATCCCCGGAGTATCGAAGTCGAGGCTGTGGGATCGGTAACCGGCCCTGAAGTTGATGAACGGTGCCGGTTTGAAGGACACACCGACTTCCACTTCCCATCCGTCGGGGTTGGTCAGGTCGGAATCGAAGTCTCCCATGGCGACGTAATAGGCCCCCTCGCCATAGAGATAGACCACGCCCACCAATCCAATGCGCGCTTCGGCGGAGGCTCGCAGGCCGCTGGCGGAAGTGCTGCCGTCCATCTCCAGCTTGATTTCCTGCCAACCCAGGCCGAAGGCGAGGAAGTTGTTTTCGGTCGGCGCGATGAGCTTGCGCTGGATATCGATGTGGGTGTACGTCGCCTGGGCACCCCCGAGGTCGCTGATGTCAGCCTTGTAGACGGCGGCCCGCACGCCCCACTTCGAGATCCAGAGCTGACCGTGAAAACCGATATCTTCGGAGTTCCAGTTGCCACTGTCGCCGCCGATGGTGATGTCGGTATCGCTCATCCAATAGACGACACCGAATTCGCCATCCACCGGGCCGAGGGCCAGGGCGGGAGCCGGGACAAGGACGAGAAGCGCGAGCAGGGGCACAAGGCGTCGGAATGACATGGTCTCCTCCACACAGCAAAGGATGCACGGCGACGGGCGATCGCCGGCTGTCTTTCTAAAATGAGGCCGAGGCTCGAGGCGATCAAGACTCTCGCTGCATTTCCCCCTGCCGGGCGAATTCCTGCCCCAGGGCGTCAGCCAGATAGGCGGTGGCCAGGCCGGGGTCGGCGGAAGACGTCACCAGGTGGGGGTGGAAGGTAAAGCGGCTGCCCTCTTCGAAGGCCACTGTGGCCAGCTCGCCCCGTTCGAGCAGGGGGCGTACGAGATGCTCGGGCATCCACCCGAAACCGAGTCCGCGGCGTAGCGCTTCGAGCTTGGAGTGAAAGTCGGAAAAGAAATAGACCTGGGGCCCATCGAAGAAGAGTCGGTGACGATGACCGGAGCCGCCGCGCGACGAGTCGGCGACGGACAGTTCCACGTCTTCGCTCAGGTCTCGGCGGGTGATCTTCCGATCAGCCCGCGCAAGCCAGTGGTCTGCCCGGGCCACCAGGCACATCTCCACCGGCGGCAGGGGCGTGGCCGACCACGCGGGGTGCCCGGAGTACTCGAGGTCCAGCATCAGCTCGGCCCGCTCCGCCTCGAAGCGCTCGCGCACGCCGCCGAGGTATTCGACGAGCAGCCGTACCCGCGTCGGCGAGCGCTGGGCGGCGAAGTGCTCGAGGCTGGCGAGTACCGGAGCCAGTGGTAGCAGGCCATCGATCACCAGCGTGACTCTGGGTTCCCAGCCGGCTCGCAAGGCATCGGCCAGGGCCTCGATGTCCGCCGCCTCCCGCAACAGGCGTCGGGAAAGCTCGAGGACGCGCCGACCCGCAGGGGTCAGGCGAGCGCGGTGGCCTCGGCGGTCGAAGATCTCCAGCTCCAGCGCCCGCTCGAGGTTGCGGATGGTGTAGGTCACCGCTGAGGGAACGCGCCCGAGGCTCTGAGCGGCGGCTGCAAAGCTACCGCTGCGCTCGATGGCATCGAGGGTCTCCACCTGATCGAGAGTGATACGCATGGCTGTCGTCCAGAATAGTCAGGAATCTCGAATCTTACCATCAATATGTTTCTGTTTCTTTGAACACCCTTCCTCCGTAACCTCCTTCTCCCAGGGGCCCCAGAGGCAGCGGCGCCCTGAGAAAGGAAGCGAGATGCTGTTTTCCCGAGGAAAGGTCACCCGCCAGGCCCACGTGGACATCCCCGAGGGGACGTACGAGGAGGAGTACGCCCGAGAGGGTTTCTTTGGGCGCTACGCTCACCTCTACAGGAGCCATGCGCCGGTGGGCTGGACCCGCATCGAGGGCGATTTGCGCCCCCGCGCCCTGCGCGCGATGGATGCGCCTCCTCCCGTGGGCGGCGACTACCTGGCCTCGCGGGTGCCGCTGCTGCGCAACCGGGACACAGTGATCTCCACCGCGCGCATCAGCCAGGCGATGCCCTACCACTTCCGCAATGCCGACGGCGACGAGGTGCTCTTCGTTCATGCGGGGGAGGGGAGAATCGAGACCGACTTCGGTCCCCTGGACTACGAGAAGGGTGACTACCTGGTGATCCCTCGGGGCACTGTTTACCGATTCCTACCCGCCGGGCAGACCGATCTGCTGGTCATCGAGACTGCCGGCGAGGTCGGCCTGCCCGACAAGGGTATTCTCGGGCAGCACGCCCTGTTCGACCCGGCCGTGATCCGCGTGCCCTCTCCCGCAGCTCCCGCGGCGGAGGAGAGGGAAGAGTGGGAACTGCGGGTCAAGCGTTGCGGACGGATCACCTCGGTGTTCTACCTGTGGAATCCCTGCGATGTGGTGGGCTGGAAAGGCAACCTTACCGTCTGGCAACTCAACATCCGTGACATTCGGCCGGTGCTCAGTGAGCGCTACCATCTTCCGCCGACCGCTCACGTGACCTTCATGGCTAACAATGTGGTTATCTGCACCTTCTTGCCACGACCTCTCGAGACGGGCGATCCGGGTGCGCTCAAAGTGCCGTTCTACCACTCCAACATCGACTATGATGAGGTCATCTTCTACCATGACGGCGAGTTCTTCAGCCGGGATGGAATCGAGCCGGGCTGGGTGACCTTCCACCCCCAGGGCATTCATCATGGCCCCCAGCAGAAGGCGGTGGCCGCCAGCCGCGACAAGACCCGGACCGAAGAGAAGGCCGTGATGATCGACACGCGCCATCCTCTCGAGGTCGCTCCCCCGGCCCTCGACGTGGAGTGGAAGGAATACTGGAAGAGCTGGCAGAAGCGGGCGGAGTAGCACCATCGGCCGCCCGACTTCCTGGCGGCTCACGGTTCAAGGGAGAGCAGCGAGATGAGTTCCAGCGCAGAAAACCCTGTCGGCCTCGAGGGTATCGAGTTCGTCGAATTCACCGGACCGGATCCGGCCATGTTCGATCGGCTGTTTCGGGCCTTCGGTTTCTCGCGGCTGCGCCGACATAGTTCGCGGCCCGTCGATTTCTATCAACAGAACGCGATTCGCTTTCTGGTCAACCAGGACAACGAAGGTTTCGCTTCCGACTTCGGCACACTTCATGGTCCGTCGATCTGTTCGATGGGCTGGCGGGTGAAAGATGCGGAGCGGGCTCATGCGGTTGCCGTCGAACGCGGCGCCCGCTCGTGGGAAGGGCCGACCCTCTACAAGGGCGCCCGGGCGATCTACGGAATCGGCGATTCTTTGATCTGGCTGATCGGTGACGATCGAGCCTGGCTCGAAGACTTTGCCGACCATCCCCAGCCGGCGCAGGTGGAGGACAAGGGATTCAAGCTGATCGACCACCTGACCAACAATGTGGTCCGGGGGACGATGGGCCGGTGGTCCGATTTCTACAAGGGTGTGTTCGGGTTCACCGAGGTGCGCTATTTCGACATCCGCGGCGCCAAGACGGGATTGCAATCTTTCGCTTTGCGCTCTCCGGACGGCTCGTTCTGCATTCCGATCAACGAGGGCACCGAAGACAAGTCTCAGATCAACGAATACCTTCGCGAATACAACGGTCCGGGAGTCCAGCACCTGGCGTTTCTCACCGACGATCTGCTGGCCAGCCTGGACGCACTCGAGGGCTCGGGCATCGAGACTCTGGACATTGAAGACGAGTACTACGAGACGATCTACGATCGGGTCCCCGGCGTCACCGAGGACCGCGATCGCATCCGTCACCACAGGGTGCTGATCGACGGCGACGAAGAGGGCTACTTGCTGCAGATCTTCACCCGCAACGTGATCGGTCCGATCTTCATCGAGATGATCCAGCGCAAGAACCACCACTCCTTCGGTGAGGGTAACTTTGGCGCCCTGTTCCGTTCCATCGAGCGCGACCAGGAACGCCGGGGTGTGATCTGATTCTCCGGCGGGGTGCCCGGCCGGGACCGCCCAGGCAGCGCTGATGCAGGCCACGCCCGAGTTCTCGCTGCTCGTCTCCACCTTCGAGCGTCCTCGGCATCTCGAATTGACCCTGCTGTCGATCGCCACCCAGCGGGGAGTCGAGGGGCTGCTCGAGGTGATCGTTACCGACGATGGTTCACGGGACCATACGGCCCGGGTCGTCGAGAGCTTCGCTCGCTCGGTGAGTTTTCCGGTTCGCTTCCTGACCCACGAACACGAGGGATTTCAGCTCGCCCGCTGTCGTAACGAAGGAGTGCGCGCCGCCCGCGCCCCCTACTTGCTCTTTCTCGACGGCGATCTGGTGCTGCCCCCCGACCATCTGCAGCGCCATCTGGAAGTGCGGCGGGAGGGAGTGGTCTTCGGCGGCGACTGCTGCCGCCTCGACGAGGCCACCTCGCGTCGCGTGGATGCCGAGCTGGTCGGCTCCGGGCGGATTGCCGACCTGGCGCCGCGGGAAGAGCTGCGGCGACTGGCTCGGGTTCATCGCAAGGCGCGGCTCTACAACCTGCTACGCCATCCGACCAAGCCGAAGCTCTTCGGCGGGACGATTTCGATCTGGAAGAAAGACTACGAGCGAGTCAACGGCTATGACGAGCGCTTCGAGGGCTGGGGGTGCGAGGACGACGACCTGCGCTTGCGGCTGAAGAAGGCCGGCCTGCGAGTGGAATCGATTCTCGGAACCACCTTCACCTACCATGTCTGGCACCCGCCCCATGCCACCACACCCCGACGCTGGCGGGAGGGACGCAACGTGGCGTACCTGCGCCGACGCACGCGCCTGACCCGTTGCCGCCGTGGCCTGGTGACACTCGACGACGCCGACCTCCGCATCCGGGTCCGAGGACAGGGGTTGAGCCTGCCGGCTCCCTTCGAGTCCTGCGGTGCGGACCAGACCCCCGAGGTGGAGATCATCGTCGCTCCCAGCCGCCGGACCTTCGATCCACGCGCCGATGTGGCGATTCTCGTCGTACCGGAAGGTGCCAGGCCCACCCGCGCCCAGCTCCGTCACGCCGCCTTGCTGGTGGGTGACGGGCGCTGGGCCCGCCACCACTTGCAGCATTTTCCCCCCGGAGAACTCGAAGCGGCCTTGCGCTCGCTGCTCTGAGGTTCCGGTGATCGCCAGCTCAGGGATTGGCGCCTGCCGGGAGCACCACTGGCATGCTCAGCACGCCGGGGTGGGGGCCGAGCCCCACCTGCTGGAGGGAACGTGCCCAGGGCTGGATCGAGCGCAGAGTGCGCACGCCGGCCTCGAGTGCTGCCTGGGGCTCGCTATTCGGAGCCGAGCCTCCCAGCAACCCCTCGATGAACTTCTTCTCTCGCGGGAAGACCTTGACCCGTACGGCGGCATCAGCGGCCAGGCCGGCGGCCTCGCGTGCGGAGCGTAGGGCTTCCGCATAGCCGCCGACCTCGTCCACCAGACCGATCTGCAGCGCGTCCTCGCCGGTCCAGATGCGGCCCTTGGCGATCTCGAGCACCTTCTCGACAGGCAGGTTGCGGCCCTCTGCGACCTTGGAGGTGAAGTCCTGGTAGACCCGGTCGAGCCACTGCTCGTGCCGCTGCCATCCATAGTCGCTGTAGTCGTAGTGGGAGGAGTACATCTCGGCGTTGGCGGCCGTCGTCACGCCGTCGAAGGTGACGCCCAGTTTGGCCCACATCTCGCGGGTGAGCATCTTGCCCCCGAGGACGCCGATGGAGCCGGTGATGGTTCCCGGCTGGGCAATGATCTTCTTGGCAGCCATCGCCACGAAATAGCCGCCCGAGCCGGCCACG
>JALTMS010000214.1 GCA_027001345.1 Acidobacteriota bacterium
CCCCGCATGTAGGGGCGGGATGCATCCCGCCCCTACATGCGGGGTGGTCATCGTGGGGACCGTGTTCTGGCTGCCCAGCGGGCGGGATTGCGGGTGATGTAGTAGCGGAAGGAAGCCAGATCCTCGTAAGGGCGGACGATGTGGTCGTGAAAGCTCCGTTGCCAGAGGCTTCCGGGCAAGGCTGTGCTGGCGGCGTGGATGCGGCGGGTGGATTCTGCTTTCAGCCAGCCGATGATGGTGCTCAGGTTGTGTCGTTCCACCTCCCGCGTCACGTCTCGCAGATATAGCAGCAAGTGGAGGTGATCGGGCAGGATCACCCAACGGTCGACCTGCGCGCGTGGGAACACCTTTGGCAGGTCGGCGATACAAGCGGCGACCATTGCCCCCGCGTCGGACAGGCGGACCTCTCCTTTGGCTGAAACCACGCCAAGCACCTGCCGCCTTGCGCTCACGCAGATGGTCACGAAATACCATCCGCTCATCCCGTAGTCGTACCCCGGCAGCCGGGTGGAGCGGCGCAGGGTCGGTGGCTGCTTGCGATCTGCCATGTGGGCAGTATGGGTGTCGGCTGCTTCGGTCGAATCTCTTTGGCCGGCGCGCTGTCCCGCGCTGGCAACCCTTCGCTCAGCCCAGCGGGGCGGGGCAATGCCGGCGGCGGCCGCAGCCGGGGCAGAAGGCCCCTTCCCAGAGCTGGTCGAACCACTCCAGCACCGGGTCGATCACTTCGGGCTCTTCGGTCCAGAAGCCGGCCTCGAAGTTGCGTCGATGGTCCGCCTTGGCGCCCAGGCCGGCGCCGGTGAGGTTGGCGCTGCCAAGATACATCGCCGCGGCATCGACGATCACCGCCTTGGTGTGCACGCGCGGGCAGCAACGCAGTTCCATCGTCGCCGGCAGCTCTCCGGCGAGAAAATCCCGGGCCGGGCCCGAGGGCATCGAGGCGTGGAGCAGGCGCACCTCGACCCCCCGCTCGGCCAGCTCTCGCAGGATCTCCAGCACCGAGCGGGCGCGGCCCTTGCGCGGGCCGGGCACGAGCATCGCCTTGAGATCGGAGGTGGCCAGGGCCAGGTCGGCCCGGGCCCGCCGCAGGCCCCGCTGGACGACGCGATCGAGATGATCGGCGCCGAGCACCAGCTCGCAGGTGCCGCGGAAAGGGGGCGCGTGATTCCCGTCAGATCCACCCATGGTGCTCCGAGACTACCTGCAAACGAGGGGCAAGGGCTCCCCCCGGCGGGGTGCCGGCAGCGCCGCCGGACAAAGGCGCCGGCAAGCGCACGCTGCTCCGAGGGTGGAAGAAATGGCGACCCCAACGGGATTTGAACCCGTGTTCCCAGCTTGAAAGGCTGGTGTCCTGACCTGGCTGGACGATGGGGTCGCGCTGAGTGGACGATCCGTCGACAATCAACCCTCCCGACGGATGCCGGGGGAGTCTAGCCGTGCTCCTGGGGGGTGTCAACGCGGGGAGGGGATCCGCACTTCCAGCTCTCTGGCCAGGGTCGCCGGGCTCTGCTCCCACCGGCCCTGCCACCGATCGAGCACGTCGGCGGCCGGCGGCCTGCCGCTGCGCACGATCGCCGCGAGGGGCTCGAGGAAGGCTCGCTCTTCCGGCCGATGGGCCTCCAGGCTGCCGGCGGCCACTTCGATCAGCTCGCCGGCGATTTCCCCCGCGCTGCGGCCCGAAGGCGCGAGCGCCGCCAGACCCAGCCGGGAGCAGTCGAGGTGGAAGGCCTGTCGCTGCTCGGCGCTCCACTCTCCCGCCACCGCCTGAGCCTCGGCGAGGGTCGCCGGCCCGCCGTAGAACAGACCCACCGCCAGGGCGGCGAAGGCCAGGGCCAGCTCCGGCTGGTTGCTGTCCGCGCAGCGCAGTTCGAGGTAGCTCTTGAGCCGCGCCTCGGGGAAGAGAGTGGTCAGGTGGGTTTCCCAGTCGGCGATGGTGGGAGTCAGCCCCGAGCGCCCGCCGCCCAGGTACTCCCGGAAGCTCACTCCGGTCATGTCGCAGAGGTGGTCCCCGCGCACCACGAAGAACATCCCCGCGTCGAGGGCCCAGTCGAGGTAGCTCTCGACGGTGGCCGCCGGGTCGAGCAGGGCGGCGGGAAGTCCGCAGCGGTCCGGATCGGTGTCGGTCCAGGTCAGCCCGCGCCGGCTCATCCAGCCGGTCGCCTCGCCACCAGCCAGAGGCGAGTTGGCCAGCAGGGCCACGATGGGCGAACTGATGCTCAGCGCCGCCCGCAGGGCGCGGGCGGCCTGATCGGCCGAATCCACGTCGAGGTTGATCTGCATCCCCGCCGTTGCCCGCATCATCCACAGGGCCATCGAGCCCCGGGTGGGCAGGTAGCGGGTCATGATGCGATAGCGCTCCTTGGGGATGATGCGGATCTGCTCCGGCGTCGACAGGGGCTGCATGCCCAGGGGCACGAAGCGCAGGCCGACCTGCCCGGAAACCTCTCGCACCTCTCCGAGGATTTCTCTCAGCTCCCGGTCCACCCCGGCCAGCGTGCTGTGAGGCCGGAGGGAGAGTTCGAACTGGCTGCCCGGCTCGAGGGTGATCCGGGTCCCTTCCCGTTGCAGCTCGAGCACCGGCTCGCCTCCCTGGGGGTGCCAGCCGTAGTTGCGGCAGAGCAGGTCGAAGACGCTGACGATCGACGCCTCCTGCCCGTCATAGGGGGCGGCCCGCCCGCTTTCCGCCAGCAGGCCGAGCAGCTCGTACTCCAGGCCGATCAGGGGGGTGCGGTGCGGGCGAAAGCCGCGTGAGAAATGCTGGAGCAGGCAAGAGCGGGTGATCGGCTCGCGCATCGGCGTCTCCCCGGCGGCCCCCGGATGCGAAGCCGACCGCTGGACGGATGGTAGGCACCGGGCCCCGCCGGGGTCAAACCGCGGGTGGACTGCGGGGCGAAAGTTGACAAAAGCCTGACCTTGGCGTGAAATCCGCCGCTCGCTGTCGGGTGATCTGGCTTCCGGCCCCCGGCGGCGCTAAACTCACTAATTAGTTGCCAACCAGTAAGCCCCGGGCAGTTAGACGCTGCTTTGCCTGCCTGTCCCAGGACTTGCCAGACCCCACCGATCCCGAGGCCCCAGTGGGCGGGCCAGGGAAGGAGAGAAAGATGGACTTCAAGGGGAAGATCAAGGCCGTGCTCGATGGACACGGCGGGGTTCTCGAGGACCTCTCCCGCAAGGACCTGACACTGCACGCCATCGAACACAAGGAAGCGATGGTGGCTGAATGCGGTGCCCTGGCCACCTGGACGCCGCCGGATTCCACCGGTCGCAGCCCCAAGGACACGATGATCGTCCGGCGGGACGGCGGCGCGAGTGCGAACATCGACTGGGACGCGCCGAACAACATTCCGCTCGATCCCGAGACCTTCGAGATGCTCTGGCAGGATGCCCTGGAGGTGCTGTCGGCCAAGCAGCGGGTCTACGTCACCCACCGGGTGATCGGTGCCGACCCCGCCTACGCCCTGCCGGTCACCACCGTCACCGACCGGGCCCTGACCGCTGCCTTCACCGTCAACATGTTCCGTGACGTCCCCGCCGACATCGCGCGCAGCATCTATGCCGAAAAAGGCTTCACCCTCTTCGCGCTGCCCTACGACAAGATTCGCTCCGAGAAGTACAAGGGTCGCTTGCGCGACGTGGACGGTCGCCCCTCCGACATGGCGATCGTGATGGATTTCGACAACCGGGTGGGGCTGGTCTATGGCTCGGCCTACTGCGGAAGTTGCAAGAAGCTGATGTTCACCGTGATGAACTACATGCTTCCCGATGACGGCATTCTGCCGCTGCACTGCTCGGCCAACGAGGGTTCCGAGGGGGATTGCGCGCTGCTGCTCGGTCTGTCGGGCACCGGCAAGACGACCCTTTCGGCCGACCCCCGGCGGGCGCTGCTCGGCGATGACGAGCACGGCTGGAACGATACCGGCGTGGCCAACTTCGAAAACGGCTGCTATGCCAAGCTGATCAACCTGCGCCGCGACAAGGAGCCCGAGATCTGGGAGGCCACGTTCCGCAAGGCCGATCCCACCGAGCACGGTGCGATCATCGAAAACTGCATGATCTACCCGAACGGTCGTTTCGACGTGGACGACGACCGTCTGACCCCCAACTCCCGGGTCTCCTATCCGCTGACGTCGCTGAGCAACATCAAGGCCGACCCGGTCAGTGGGCACCCTCGTACCATCCTCTTCCTCGCCGCCGATGCCAATGGCGTGTTGCCGCCCGTCGCGCGGCTCGACCGGCCCCAGGCCATGCTGTGGTTCCTGATGGGCTACACCAGCAAGCTGGCAGGCACCGAGACGGGGATCACCACTCCGCGCTCGACCTTTTCCCGCTTCTTCGGCGCGCCGTTCATGCCCCGCCACCCGGACCACTACGCCGAGCTGCTGGGCAAGAAGATGGCCGAGCACGGCACCGACGTGTATCTGGTCAACACCGGCTGGAGCGGCGGGCCCTATGGCGTCGGTCAGCGGATGGACATCAACCTGACCCGCGCCATCGTCGATGCCGCCCTCAGCGGCAAGCTGGCCGACGTGGATTACGAGGAGGATCCGCTCTTCCATCTGGCGATTCCCAAAAGCTGCCCCGGTGTGCCGCCGGAGCTGCTCTCCCCCCGCAACACCTGGCCCGACGGCAAGGCCTTCGACGAGCGGGCGCGCGCCCTGGCCGCCGACTTCGCCCAGCACTTCGACAAGGCCTACGGTAACAAGGGCCTGGACGAGGCGATCGTGCGGGCCTGCCCCGGCAAGTAGCTCGAGCGGATTTCGGATCTGCAAGGGCTCGGCTGCCGGGAAAACAACTCGATTCGCGTGTGGGGGCCGGATACATCCCGCCCCCACATGCGGGACCCCACGTCCCACCCGTCGCGAGTGGCTGGCGCCGGTGAAAAAAAGTCCATTCCGTCATTCTTCGGACTCGCCCGAATACTGTCGTTTTGTTACGCATTGTCCGGGTGCGCGTTGGGGCGATGGAGCGATCGCCATGGTGGCCTGCCTATATTCGTCGTATGACGGGGTGAGACCGGGACTCGTCGGCCTGCCGCGCCCTTCGGCGCGTGTCAGAGCCCCCAGCCCGGCAGGAGAGGTCAGGCCATGATGTTCCATCGATTGCAGCGACTCGCGCGCGGCCTGCTGGGCGTTGCGCTGGTTCTCCTTGCGGTCGGGGCTCCCGCGCTCGCCGGCTACGACGGTGACGGCGTGGGGGACTATGCCGACAACTGTCCGTTCGTTTCCAATCCGGGGCAGGTTGACAGTGACGGCGACGGCCTCGGAGACGCCTGCGACGACTATCCCAACGGAGGGCCGCTGACCTTCGGGACGCCGATCCTGCTGCCCGAGCCGGAGTCCGCCGCGGGTTATGACCACTTCCCCCGGGACATCGGTGTCGCTCCTGATGGCAAGATTTTCGTCCTGCTGGCCACCAGTGACTACCTGACGGGAGAGAATCAGAATCTCTGGCTGACCCGCAGCGATGACGGTGGTCTGAGCTGGACGACGCCGATCCAGGTCAACCGCACCGACGACAAGTGGTGGCGCTACGCGGACATGGCGGTGGACGATTCGGGACGGGTGTTCATCGTTTACAGCACGCCCGACGGCGCGATTCGCCTGTCGAAGAGTACCGACAGCGGAGCGAGCGTCACCCGCACCGAGCTGGCCGCGCCGGGCAGCACCACCAGCGGCGTGACCTCGGTGGCCGCCCGCGCAGACTGGGTGATCGTGCTGTGGGATACCGACTCCAACTGCACCAACTCGGTGATCAACCAGCGTCGCAGCAGCGATGGGGGAGTGACCTTCCAGCCGGTGGAAACCGCGCGGCCCTTTTCGGCCTGCAACCCTGAAATCACCATCGCGCCTTCGAACAACTATGCCTTCATGGGCTATTCCACCGACGACCTCGCTGCTCAGGGCTACGCCGCCACGGCCCGCAGCACCAACTTCGGTCACACCTGGGACTCGGCGGTGTCGGTGATGGATTCGGCGCCGGATGCGGGGGATGTGGTGATCTTCCCCGTGCTGGTGGAGGAGGGAGCGGCGGGCCAGCTTCACGTGGGCTGGGTCGAGGAGGTGACCAACACCGCCGGCGATTCCATCGCCTTCGACTACTGGGCCAATCGCAGCCTCAACGGCGGAGCGAGCTACCAGGTGGAAGTGCGGCTGACCGACAACGAGACCCACACCGACCCCGGCCTGATCCCGGGCTCGAACGAGTGGGATCTGACCGCGCTGGACAATGGCTCGATCCACCGCGTGCTGCGCGACGGCCTGGTCGGTGCGCGCCGCGTGTTCTACAGCATCTCCACCGATGGTGGGGCGAGTTACAGCCAGCCCCAGCCGGTTGCGGCGCCGGTTCCCGACGAGCAGGAGTGGCAACCCGTCGTCGAGCACACCGCCCAGAGCGAGACGCTGGTGGCCTATGGACGATACGGCCAGGGTGCTTCGCGGCCTTTCCTGGTCAAGAGCGACCCCGGTGGGGGTGGCGGCAGCGTGGGCGAAGTGGCAAACCTGGCCTTCGACGCGGGGAGCAAGAGCGACTTCTCATGGGACGCTGCCACCGGTGCGAGCAGCTATGACGTGGCCAGCGGCGGTCTCCAGAGTCTGCGG
>JALTMS010000215.1 GCA_027001345.1 Acidobacteriota bacterium
GCTCATGTCCGGGTGCGGCTCGAGCCGCACCCGGACATGAGCCGCATCGACCGCCTGCTGATCGCTTTCTTGGTGTTGGGCATCCTTGCGATCGCCATGTCCCAGGCGCGCAATGGGCTCTTGTCGCTGCTTTTGAGTGCGGCTTTGATCGCCGCGATCATGCACCAGACGTGCTTCGTCCTAGGCATCGGCTGGCCGCTGATCGGCATGCTGATGGCGGGTTTCGTCGGTCTGATGTTGCTCGGTCTCGACCCTGTCTACGAGCGCATGGCGACCCTGGGCGATCCGGGTGATGCCTATGGCGGGCGCGCGGAGCTCGTGCGCGACTCGCTGGCGATGCTGGGGCGCTTCCCTCTGTTTGGTGGCGGCCAAGGAGCGTACGAGCTGGTCTTCCCGATGTTCGACCAGTCGCTGCGCGCCGGTACCGCCGCGCACGCCGAGAACCAGTACGCCGAGATCCTTGCCGAGACCGGCTGGGTGGGGGCCAGCCTGATCGGCCTCTTCGTGCTTTCCGTTGTGCGCGCCTGGTGGCGCCTGGCCATGGACCGCAGGCGCGGCTTCACCCGCGCGGTGGCCTTCGGGTTGGGCTTTGGGCTCTTCGCGATGGCGATCCACAGCACGACCGACTTCGGCATCAAGCTGCCGGCGCTGATGACGCTGGTGGCAGTACTCGCGGCCGTGTTGCTGGGCCTTGCGGCCCCGCGGGTCTCCAGGAGTGGACTGGCCCGAGGGGCGGCAGCGCTAGCGGCCCTTGCGGGCAGCGGCTTGCTGCTTGTGATGCTGCCGGACGCCATCGCGGCCCACGCAGCGGAAGGATTGTGGGACCAGAAGGGTGACCTGGAGGCCACCATGGCCGAGCAGCCCCTCGACGAACGGCTAGCGCACTACGACCGGCTGGTCGAGCTAGCAGGAGCCGCAGCGTCCCTGCAGCCCGGCAAGATCGAGTACCGCTACTGGGCGGTCCTGTACGACTGGAACCGAACCTACGATGGGGAAGCGGCTCGCTTGACGCCGGACGACGCGGTCTGGCTGGAGCCGACCCCCCAGCTGAGTGCCGCAGCAGCCAAGACCCAAGCCGCTCTGCTCGAGCTGACCGCCATCGCGCCGACCTTCGGACCGCTGTGGTCGGTCATCGGCCAGCTAGGCGTACGCTACCTGGACGACCCCGACGCCGCAGCCTGGATCCTGCGCGGTGAAGACCTCGCTCCGCACCACCCCGCCACCTGCGTGGCGGCCGCTGCCGAGTTGCTCGCCGAGGGCCGCGATCGCGAGGCCCTCGCTCTGTTCACCCGCGCGACCAAGATGGGCGCAAACGCGCGCTCGATCATGGACATCTTGGTCAAGGACCTGGCCCGCTTCGATTTCGCCAGCGAGTTCGCCGAAGGCGACCTCGGCCTGATGATGCACCTCGAGAACCTGCTGAAGCGTCTCCCGGACCAAGCCGAGCGCCTCGCCACCTGGACCGCCCGCATCAACACCCTGGTCGAGCAGGCAGCCGGCGACCCCGACCC
>JALTMS010000216.1 GCA_027001345.1 Acidobacteriota bacterium
GTGTACCGAGGAACTGGTCCTGCGGGTGCAGCGAGCGCTGATCGCGACGACTCCGGTCGACGCCTCGATGCAACGACGTCCGCCCCACTTCCTTGCCGGCCACACCCGACACCTGCCGATGGCCGATCTGCTCCAGATTCTCGCAATCAACGGCCAGACCGGCTGCCTGCGCGTACGCTCGCGGCAGCAGGGAAAGGTGGATTTCGACCGCGGGCGCATCGTCGCCGCCTTCACCCCTCGGGCCCGGGGCCGCAAGGCGTTGTTCCGTATCCTTGCCTGGCCCGAGGCCGAGTTCTTCTTCGATCCCGACTCACGCCCCCCCCAGCGAGAGGAACTCGAAGCCAACACCCAGAGGCTGCTGCTCGACGCCCTGGTCGCCCTCGACGACCTGCGGCGGCTGATGCCCCGGCTCCCGCCTCGCCATGCGCAGCTCGAACCCTCGCCGCTCGCCCGGCAGATGATCGAGCAGCCCGGCCGGCTGACGCCCCTCGATTTCGATCTGCTGGCGGCCACCCGGCGGGGCATCGCTTTCGGCGAGTTGCTCGACAGTCTCGAGGCGACCGATCTGGAGATCGGCCTGGCAGTGGTGCGACTGCTCGAACGCGGCGCGCTGAGTGTCGTCGGCCGGAGCGTGGGCACCTGACACCCTCGGCTCGTCCCGAGCGCTCGTGGTAACGTGCGCGGCATGAGCCGCATGGCGCGTTATCGACTCGACGATCCGGTAGAGGCCGTGCGCGGCATCGGGCCGCGCTGGAGCGCGGATCTGGCCGAAAAGGGCGTCGAGCGGGTTGCCGACCTGCTCGACCATCTGCCCTTTCGCTGGGAAGACCGCCGTCACCTGCTACCCCTCTCCCAGGCCCACGAGGGGCGTACCTTGACCGCCTGCGGCGTGATTCGCGAGGTCGGCACATCGCGGACCAAGAACCGCGGGCTGGAAGTCTTCTCCGTTCTGGTGGATGACGACAGTGGGGCTCTCAAGGCCGTGTTTTTCAACCGCAGCTATCTCGGCGAGCTGCTCACGCCCGGGCGGCGCCTTCTGATCCACGGCACCCCCCGGCGCATGCGCGGCGGGCTCGAGATTCACGGGCCGGCGTTCGAAGTGCTGCGCGACGACCAGCAGCCCGAGCAGGCGCTGGGATGGATTCCGGTCTACGAACGCCTCGGCCCCCTGACGCCGCGGCGTCTGCGAGGGGTGATCGCCGAGGCCCTCGACGGCCTCGAGACGGTGGAAGATCCCCTGCCGGCGCGCTTGCTCGAGCGCCTGTCGCTGCTCGACCGGGACAGCGCCCTGCGCCAGGCCCATCGACCGCCGCCGACGGTACCTGCCGAACAGCTCGCCATGCGCTGCACACCGGCCCATCGTCGACTGGCCTTCGACGAGTTCTTCTTCCTCGAGCTGGGCCTGGCCATCAAGCGCCAGCGCCGGCGCGCCGAGCGACGGGTCGGCGGCTACCGCATCTCCGCCGAGTTGCGCCGCCGGATGGCCGGCTGGCTGCCATTCCGCCTGACCGGAGCCCAGCGCCGGGTCCTGCGCGAAATCGGCGAAGACCTGCGCGCTGCGTGGCCGATGCACCGGCTGCTGCTGGGAGATGTGGGATCGGGAAAGACTGTCGTTGCGGCACTGGCCATGGCCGTGGCGGTGGACAACGGTTTTCAGGCCGCCCTGATGGCGCCGACCGAGATTCTCTGTCGCCAGCACGCTCGCACCCTGGCCGAGCTGCTCGCACCGGCGCAGATCACCGTCGAGCTACTGACGTCGAGTCTGACCGCTGGCGAGCAACGCAAGCTGCGCGAGCGACTGGCCTGTGGAACGTCCCGGCTGGTGGTGGGCACCCACTCACTGATCTCCACCAAGGTGAAGTTCGCACGCCTGGGCATGGTGGTGATCGACGAGCAGCATCGCTTCGGCGTGGTCCAGCGGGCGGACCTGGTGGCCAAGGGCGAGCATCCCGACGTGCTCGTCATGTCGGCCACGCCGATTCCGCGAACCCTGGCGATGGTGCTCTACGGCGACCTGGACGTATCGGTGATCGACGAAAAGCCCCCCGGCCGCCAGCCGATCCGGACGGTGGTCCGCAGCGCCGAGCAGCGGGAACAGGTCTTCGCCGGCCTGGCCCAGGCCCTCGCTCAGGGACACCAGGCCTACATCGTCCATCCCGCGGTGGAAGGAGCCTCGGGCCTGCGGGCCGCCGAGGAGGGCCTCGAGGAGTACCGGCGCCGTTTCCCACAAGCCGGAGTCGTGATGGTCCACGGCAGGATGGATCCCGCTGAGCGGGATGCCGCCCTCGAATCCTTCGCCAGCGGAAAAGCAGCGATTCTCGTAGCCACCACGATCATCGAGGTGGGCATCGACGTGGCCCGGGCGTCAGTGATCATCGTCGAAGACGCCGACCGCTTCGGGCTCGCCCAATTGCACCAGTTGCGCGGCCGTGTGGGCCGGGGCGCGCAGCGCTCCTATTGCGTGCTGCTCGCCTCCCCCCGCGCCGAAGGCAAGGCCCTCGAACGGCTCGAGGTACTGGCGGCCACCGACGACGGCTTCGTGATCGCGGAGAAGGATCTCGAGTTTCGCGGGCCGGGAGAGATGGCCGGCGCCGCCCAGTCGGGGTATCCCTCGTTTGCCGTCGCCGATCTGGTGCGGCACCGGGACCTGCTGCTCGACGCCCGTCGGGCGGCCTTTGAGCTGGTCGAGTCAAGCAGCGGCGGATTGACCCGCGGCCTGGTCGACGAGACGCTCCGACGCCACGGCCAGCGCCTGCGCCTGGCGGAGATCGGTTGACCCGAAGGATCCACAGAGCCTCGTAACGAGGGCGCGCACGCAGCCCGAACAGCTACGCATTCGGGACCCGAAGGACTCGTGCCTCGACCGCGTCAGCGCCTCTTGCGACGACCGGGGCGCCCGCTGCTGCGGCCGAATCCGCCCTGATTGCCCCGGCCCTGGCCAGGTCCCTGGACACCGGGCTGCTGGCCGGTTCCCAGGCCCGGCCCCTTGCCCTGGGGCAAACCCGGAATGGCGCGACCGGCGACTTCCTTGCGGTAGTCTTCGAGGGTGTAGTACCAGCGGTCGTAGGTCTCCTCGTCGCGTTTGAGGATGTTGTAGGCCCGCTCCTTGCTCTTGGAATGCACACCGACGATCCCCTGTCCGGCCGCCAGCCCGCCGGCACCGGGGCGATTGCGTGGAGCACGACTCTGCTCGCCGAGCTTGAAACTCGACCCCAGACCGAGCTGGCTCTGATCACCGGAAGCCGAACAACTCGACACGACTCGCCCCGCCCCCCCGAGCTTGAGCAGGCACCAGTCCTCGAGGGTCGCCCCCGGAGTCATCGGATCGACATAGGGATGTCGCAGGTAGAGCCCCGTGGTGGCATGAACCTCGTTGAGTGCATCGAGATCCACCGGCAAGCTGCCATTGGCCTCCTGGTAGCGCATGATCGCCGCCGCGTACTGTTCCTGGACGAAGATCAGTTGCGCCTCCCGCTCGCGCCGGAGAATCACCGACCACTCCTGCACCGCAGCACTGGCCAGAATGCTGCCGACGGTGATCACCGTCACCAACCCCAGCAGCAGGAAGCCGCGGTCATCCGCCAGCAGACGCGCCAGCACGCTGCTCGTACATCCCTCTCTTCGGTCTTTCCTGCTCATCCGAGTCTCATTGTGCCGGGCGGCAAATCACGGTGGTCGTGTCCTCGTCGGTCTTCCGCGTCGGGCAGTCGTCGAGCGTGCCGATATTGGGCGTGTTGCACTCCGGCGTCGAGCCGTCGCCGTTGTCGAACACCGTCAGGGTCACCAGCGTGCCGTTCTCGTTGACTTCGAAGGGCCAGTCGAAAGTGCAGGTGTTGAATCGTGTCTCGTTGATGGTCTGGAAGGTCCAACGGTAGGCCACCAGGCGCCCGTCCGGATCGCTCGACGAGCATCCGTTGAGCCGAACCGTGCATTTTCCACTCAACCCCGCGTTGCCATCGAGGGCCGGCCCCGCATCGGCCACCGGCTGCAGATTGGCGAAAATGTCGTACTGATCGCTGCTCGTGTCCCTCAACCCGTCGTTGTCCTCGACGGTCAGCCCCACGTCGAGATGCTGCGTGTTGGTATAGGTCCGGATGATCGCCTGATTGGTCGTCTCGATGACCTCGGGGTTCTCCTTGGTCGGATCCGGATTGTTCGACAGAATCGTCCAGATGTACTTGACGATTTCGCCGTCGAAATCTTCGCTCGAAGCTCCCGAGAAGGTCACGCCGGATCCGATTCTCGCCGCACCGCTGGGATTGATCGAGATGCTGGCCGTCGGCGCCGCCAGGTCGCCGATGCGCACCGTCACCTTGCCCTCGACCGCACCGCTCTTGACCTTGACCTCGGCTTCGGTGTCGGATGCAGCCAGCGTCAGCGTGTCGCGGGCCTCGCCTCGCTGATCGGTCTGCACCACGTTGCCGGCACTGGCCATGCTGCCCGCCGTGGTGGAAAAACGTAGCCCCACGCCGGGCTGTAGCCGCCCGTTCTCGTCGAAGAGCACCGCGATCACCGTGGCCTGCCCCGTCTCGCCGGGACCTGCGTTGATCGTTGCCGGATTGGCGGTTACCTCGAGAACCCAGGTCGCCTTGGCCGTCGGCTCGGAATCCTCACAACCCAGGGTCAGTAGTCCGAAGACCGCCAGAGCCAGCGCGAGGAGTGAAATCGAAAGACGCTTGTTCATGGTTCCAACCTTCCTTGTTAAAGGCCCAGCGGGCAAGGCCCGAGATGCCGAAATGCCCTTTGCGGAATCCAGCTACAATTCGTCGTAACTCAGCCCCTCGACGGTCTCTCCCGAAGCCCGACTGCGAACATCCCAGATCCCCGGTGGCTGGGTCGGATCGAGGCTGGTCTCGCTCTCCGCCGGAATCTCGTCCCAGTCCTCGGAGTTCGTGATCGGATCGAGAGGTATCCGCCGCAGGTAGCTCTCATCCACCAGCACCTGCAAGTCGGCCGGGTAGTAACCCTTGTCCGCAAAATACTGATCGATGGTCTGCCGCAGGATGAAGAGATTCTCCTTGAGCACCGCCTCGCGGGCCTTGCGCTGCGCGATCTGATAGCGCGGCAGGGCGACACCCACCAACAGCGCGATGATCGCGATGACGACCATCAACTCGATCAGCGTGAATCCTCGCTCCTTGCGCATGCTCACCTCCCGCCGGGCCCGCGGCCTACCATGTCTTGTACTCGGTGCCGTCGAGCCCCTTGCCCTCAGCAAGCGAAAAAACATCGAACACATTGACGCCATCCCAGGAGTCGTCGTCAGCGTCCTGCTTGGTCGAGCGCTTGCCCCACTCGGCCTCGCCGGTCATCGGATCTCGAGGGATCCGACGTAGAAACTTGACCTTGACCTCCTTGGCCAGGCCCAGATCGAGCCCCTCGACGAGAATCTCCAGTTCCTCGGGCCAGCCTTCCGCCGTCGCATTCTCCTGAGCGGTGGGCACGGCCTTGATCGTGAAGTGGTAGGCATCGATCGCCCGCCGCATCTCCCGCAAGTCCTGCCGCAGTTCGAGTTCCCGCGCACGCCGCTGCATGGTGTGGGCCACCGGCAGCGCGATCCCCGCCATGATCGTCAGCAGAAAGGTGCAGCACACCAGTTCCACCAGGGTGAAGCCGCCCTCCCGCAAGCGCTCCCGCCGAAGGGCAGCCTTCATGGTGTGACCTCCACGCTGGTTCTGCGGAACGAAGCCGGCTGGGCGCGGCTGTCCGGCGAACGCACACTGGCCGCGGAAATCGTAAAGCCCGCCTCGCCCGGCGCGAGAGCGATGAAGTTCAGCCGCACCAGGCCACCGCTGCCCGAGGCACCGACCTCGCCGGCGCGGGCGGCCGAAACGACGATCAATCCACCTTCGGCGCTTTCCACTGCCTGCAGATCGACTCGTGCACCGCCCTGCTGGAGGAAGGCGCCCGGCTCCGCCGGCGGCACGAAGCGCAGCACCTCCGGATCGTAGCGGAGCTGGAAGTTCACCTGTCCGACGTCCTCTGCTCCGCTGACCACCATCTCGACGCCAAAGGCCTCACCGGCGGCAACACGCGTCCGGTCGGCAGCCATCCTGACCTGCGCCACCGCCGGCCGCCGCGGTTCATCCTTGACCTCCTTCGGCGGCGCTTCAGCGGCCTGGTCGGCGGCCTCGAGATCCACATCGGGCTGCTCCTCGTCGAACACGCCGTCGTCCGGCAGAGCTTCGGGCTCACCCCGTCGCCGCCGCTTGCGCTGCTGCGAGCCGGTCTCCTCCTCCGCCGCCGAATCGTGATCCGAGGGTTCGGCATCCAGTTTGACGCGCGCTCCGCCCTCCTCATAGCCCTCCGGCTGATCGCCCATCAGCTCTCGATCGATCTCATCCCACGGCCGCTGCCCTGCGAAGGGGCTTTCTCCCAGCGCGTTGCGCGCCACACCGCGAAGCTGCAAGCGCTCCTCGGTACCGACCCACAGCGGCACCAGGTCGATCGGCTCGATGTTCGGCACACGCAGAATGTGCGGAGTGACCGCCATCACGATGTCGGTCGTCTGCTTGGCATCCTCGTTGGCACCGAACAAACGCCTGAGGAACGGGATGTCCGACAGTCCGGGCACGCCGGAGAGCGAGGAG
>JALTMS010000217.1 GCA_027001345.1 Acidobacteriota bacterium
CGAGGCCTACGAGGAGGCGGGCGAACGGTTGACGGCCTCGGAACTCTTCGAACGCTGCGGTGACGTGGATGCCGCCGTGCGGGTACTGCAGGGCATCGCCAGCAACAGCGACGAAGCCACGGCGGCGGCCATGCGGCTGGGCCGGCTCTTCGAACGGCTGGGCATGGACTCGGTGGCAGCCGACCACTATCGCCGGGGCCTGGCGGACCCTGAACGCGCCCCGGATCCGGAGGGCTGGTATCGGCTTGCTGGCGTGCTCGAGCGCACGGGCAAGCTGCAAGAGGCCGCTGCCGCTCTTGGCCGCGTGGTCGCCCTGGAGCTGAACTATCGCGATGCCTCCCAGCGCCTGGCTCAGATCGAGCGCCGCATCGGCGAGCCGCCCGACCCCGCCTCGAGTTCCCCGGATCGCTACACCATCGAGGGCCCTCTCGAAGGTTACGTCCCGGGGCACGCCTTCCTCGCCATCGACCGGACCATGGAGCGCCGGGTGGTGCTGCGTCGCTTCGCACCCCCGCTGATCGCCTCCGAATCCGCCGCCGAGCGCATCCTGGCCGACATTCGTCGCATCGCGCGGCTGCACCATCCCGCCATCGCCGCGATCCACGATGCCGGTCGAGACGGAGCGGGGATCTTCGTCGTCGAGGACCATGTGCCCGGCAAGTCGCTACGGGAAATCCTGGCCACCGAGGGTCCTCTCGACGTGCCCCGGGCGATCCAGGTCATCACGCGGCTGGCCGAGGCCCTCGACTACTCCCACGGCCTGGGCCTGCTGGCTCGCAATCTGCGGCCCGAGAACGTGATCGTCTCAAGCTCCTTCGAGGCCCGCCTGATCGACTTCGGTATCGGACTTCGGCACTCGGACGATCCGACCCTGGCCTCCGCCTACCGTACTCCCGAGTCCATGCGTGGCGAGCGCAGCGATCCCTCGTCGGACATCTACCTGCTCGGCGTGCTGGCCTGGGAGATGCTCACCGGCAAGGCCCCGCCCCCACCCCGCGGCAACCAGGCTCCAGTGCTGCCCGAGCGGGAGGGTCACCCGATTCCCGATCTGCTGCAGCGAGTCGTGCGGGGCTGTCTGGTCCCGGACCGGTCGCAGCGAGTGGGCTCGGCGCAGGAGTTGCTCGAAGAGCTACACGGCACCCACCTGCTGCCCGGCGCTCTGCTGGCCAATCGCTACGAGATTCTGCGCGAGATCGGCCGGGGTGGAATGGGCACCGTCTTCGCCGCGCGGGACCTGGTGCTCGAGGAACCGGTAGCGTTGAAAGTGCTGTCGGGTCCGATCGGCGAGACGGTGGAAAAGCGCTTCATCCAGGAGATTCGCCTGACCCGCCAGATCAATCACCCCAATATCGTGCGCGTGCACACCTTCGAGCGCTGGCGCGAGCTGCGCTTCATCGTCATGGAATACATCGATGGGGTCGACCTGCGCCAGTGGGCGGGCAACCGCCACCCGATTCCCCTCGGCCAGGTCCTGGAATTCATCTCCGGGGTCGCATCGGGTCTGGCTGCCGCACACCGTCTGGGCATCGTCCACAGGGATGTCAAGCCTGAGAACGTCCTGCTCGACCAGGAAGGTCGGCCCCGACTGGTGGACTTCGGCATCGCCCGACAGGGAGACGTGCACCTGACCCGTGAAGGGTTGGTGATGGGCTCGCCGGCCTACATGGCCCCCGAGCAGATTCGCGGTGAGGCTGCCGACCAGCGGGCCGACCTCTACGCCATCGGCGTGCTGACGTATTTCTTGCTCACCGGCCGCGAGCCCTTCGCTTCGGACAACGTGGCAGAGGTGCTCCGACTTCAGATCGAGCAGCCACCGCCACCGCTGGCCAGCTTCCGCGAGGGGATCCCGCAGCCCGTGGAAGCCCTCGTCTCCCGCCTGCTGTCGAAGGATCCCAATCAGCGTCCGGCGAGCGTCTTTTCGCTGCTCGAAGAACTCACCGCTGTCCGCGCACGGCTCGCGGTGGTCACCGCCTGAACTGCGCCCGAGCGGCTTGCGGCGCTCTTCCCAGGACAGGGACGCAGGATCGCAACGGAAAAACCACGCCCGAGCGAGGACTTTTGCCCGAGCCGGTGACACCCTCGGTTTTTTTCTCCGCCACCCCTTTTCTTTCGGGCTCGGATCCACTCACCCTTGGACTGTCGACAGCCGATCGTGAAAGGAGGTCGTTCGATGCATTCCCGGCAGCAAACCCTGCGTTCCACCCTCGGACGCGCCCTGCGCGAGATCCGCCTGGCGGGCCGACTCTCTCTCGACGACGTCGAGCGCGCCACTACCAGCCACGGCCCGCGGGTCACGCGCTCTCATCTCTCCCGCGTCGAGACGGGCCAGGCCGATATCACCCTTTCCCGCTACCTGAGCCTGCTGCGTGCGCTGGGCGAAGGGGCAGGAAGGACCACGGCACACCTGGCGGCGCTGCTCGACGAGGATCTGCTTGAGGGAGCCGAGGGTTCTGCCCGCTGGCGCCGGGCTCTGGCGTCGGGGGACCTGCTGCTCGCCACGCGGGTGCTACGGGCATTGCACGCGCGCAACCAGCCACCTCTCGACCGGGCGACTCTCAGAACCTGGGGCGAAGCGGAGGCGGGCCTCGGCCGCTGGCATGCGGCAGCCCACGTCCTGCGGCTCGCTCTGCCCTCATCCCCGGCGCGCAGGGACGTGCTGGCCCTGGCCACCGCGCAGATCGGCGCGGAGCAGACGGCCGTGGCCTGCCTGCTGGCCATGGGCCTGCGGCAGGATCGCCTCAGCCGCCTGCTCGAGTCGGTCAGCCGGCTGGCCAGCGGACGACGACGCGAGGCACTGGAGATCGCCGAGTCGATTTGCGAGCAGGGGGAGAAAGGTCTGCCGGATGACCTGACGGCCCTGGCCACCGTCGTTCGGGCGGAGAGCTTCCGCCGGCAGCAGCGCCACCGCGCCGCCTTCACCCTCGCGCGGCGGGCGGTGGAACTGGCCTCACCGGCGAGCGTCGTGCGGCCGCGGGCCATTGCAGCCAGGGGCTGAGATGGTCCCGGCAAGCCGTCACCCTGGGCCGCGAACTGTCCCTCGTCGCCCTGCGAGGGGCGAGTCTGCTCGACGAGCGGGAACTCCACCTCCGCTCGGCAAACCGTAGCGAGGCGGGGGCGGTCCGGAGGCGTGGTCGCCTGGTCCTGCGCCGCTGCAGGGCGGATACCGGCTGGGATACCACCCTCCCGCTCCACGGCCTGCTCAGCGTTTGCACGCGGAGGGAGTGAGCTGGCCTTCTGTGTCTTGCGGGCTCACCGAGCCCGCAGCGTCAGAAGGCTCAGCCACCACCGCCACCACCGCCGGCGCCGCAGGTCGGCGAGGTGCTGCACGAGGGTGCGGAGCCGGCGGACGTGGCGAAGGACGACAGTTTCTGAACCAGATCGGTGCCCCCGCAACGGGGACATTCGAGGCCCTCGGGCCCCTGCCCCATGCGCCGCAGCGCCTCGAGGGCCGCTCCGCAGGCCCGGCATTCGAATTCGTAGATCGGCATGGCTCCAGCTCCTGTCAACCGCTCCCCCCGAGGGGAGATCGAAGCAATCAGATTATTCCTCCAGGGCGAGCCGTGTCGCTACCTCTTCGAGGCTCTCCACGCGCTCGTCCCCAGAGATGCACAATCCGATGAAAGGGATACCGGCTGCGGCCGCCGCGAGTCGATCGTTGTCCGTATCGCCAACCATCACCGCACCCCTCGTCCCGCGACCGAGCCGCTCGACCGCCAGCTCGAGCACGTCCGGGGCGGGCTTGCCCCGCTCGACCTCGTCCCCGCAGGCGACGACCTCGAAAAACGACCCGAGCGGTGCGCCGGCATCGTGCACGCCGGCGAGCAGGCGGTGGGTCATTGCCACCGGCGAATTGGTGACCACCGCCGCCGGGATCCCCCTTGCCCGCAGCCGCCCGAGCAGTGCGCCCACACCGTTCATCGCGTGCACCTTGTCCAGATGCTCGGCGAAGCCCGCGTCGTATTCGCCGGCCAGTTCCGCGGGATCGGTTCCGGGGAAGAAAACCCGACAGTCAGCCAGGATCCCCTGGCCCCAGGTGCGGCGAATCGGCTCGGGCCCCAGCGGTGACAGTCCGCGGCGCCGGCGGCAGGCATCGATCACCGCGACCCAGGCGTCGAAGGTCTCCACCAGCACCCCATCGAGATCGAAGAGCACCACTTGCGGGGGCCTCGGCAGCGGGCGTCGTTCGCCGGCCGCGCTGACCCGGCGACTACGGCTGGCCATGGAGTTCTTGCAGGCAGCGGAAGCTCAGATCCTGGCTCTGCCGGGTGCGAATCGCCCGCACCGCCGAGGCAGCGCCGGTCAGGGTGGTGATCAGTGGAATCCGCCGTTGCAGGGCGCTGAGCCGAATGGCTCGCTCGTCGTAGAACGACGGCGCCCCCAGCGGGGTGTTGATCACCAGTTGCACGTCGCCGCTGAGCAGCCGATCGACCACGTGGGGCCGCCCCTCGTTGACCTTGAACACCGTCTCGACCTCCAGTCCGTGCTCGCGCAGGAAGCCCGCCGTGCCACCGGTGGCCAGCAGGGCAAAGCCGAGACCCGCCAGATCGCGGGCGACGGCCAGCAAGCCGGGCTTGTCCCGGTCGTGGACCGAGAGGAAGGCGCGGCCTTCAGTAGGCAGATCCTCGCCCGCGCCCCACTGGGCCTTGAGGAAGGCCTCACCGAAATCGACGCCGACGCCCATCACCTCACCGGTGGATTTCATCTCGGGTCCGAGCACGGGGTCCTCCCCGGGAAAGCGCGCCCAGGGCAGCACCGGCTCCTTGATGAAGACGGCGTTGTCGACCACTTTCTCCCGCACACCCAGCTCGGCCAGGGAGCGACCGAGCATCACCCGCGTGGCGAGCGAGGCCAGGGGAAGTCCGGTGGCCTTGGCGACGAAGGGAACGGTTCGCGATGCCCGCGGGTTGACCTCGAGCACGTAGACCGTGTCGTCACGGATGGCGAATTGAATATTCATCAGCCCGCGCACGCCAAGAGCCAGGGCCAGATCGCGGGTGATGCGCCGTAGCTCCGGCTCGTGCTTGCGCACGGTCTGATGATAGGGCGGGATCACGCAGGCGCTGTCACCGGAATGGATGCCGGCTTCTTCGATGTGCTGCATCACTGCACCGATCACCACCTCCCGACCGTCACACAGAGCATCGACATCGATTTCGAAGGCATCCTCCAGGAAGCGGTCGAGCAGTATCGGGTGCTCCGGCGAGGCCGCGACCGCCTTGCGCGTCATCACCGACAGCGACTCCTCGTCCCAGCAGATGAACATCGCCCGTCCTCCGAGAACGTACGACGGTCGGACCAGCAACGGGAAGCCGATGCGCCGGGCGATCTCCCGCGCCTGCTCGAGAGAGCGCGCGGTACCCCACTCCGGTGCCTTGATCCCCAGCTCGCCGAGCAGGGCCCCGAAGCGCTCCCGGTCCTCGGCCAGATCGATGCTTTCAGGCGAAGTGCCGAGAATTGGAACACCGGCCTGCTTGAGCGCCTGGGCCAGCTTGAGCGGGGTCTGTCCACCGAACTGCACGATCACGCCATCCGGCTGCTCGCGCTGGGCAATCTCCAGCACGTCCTCGAGATTGAGCGGCTCGAAGTACAGCCGGTCCGAAGTATCGAAGTCGGTCGAAACGGTCTCCGGGTTGCAGTTGACCATGATCGACTCGACCCCCTCCTCCCGCAGCGCAAACGACGCGTGGCAACAGCAGTAGTCGAACTCGATCCCCTGCCCGATGCGATTCGGCCCCGAACCGAGCACCATCACCTTCTTGCGCTTCGTCGGTTCCGCCTCACATTCGTCCTCGTAAGTCGAATAGAGATAGGGCGTGTGAGCCTCGAATTCTGCCGCACAGGTATCGACGCGCTTGAACACCGGCCGCAGCCCCAGCTCCCACCGACGCTGGCGCACCGCCTGCTCGTCCGAATCGAGCAAGACCGCGAGCTGTCGGTCGGAGAAGCCGAAACGCTTGGCCCGACGCAGCAGCTCCTCCGGCACGCTCTCGAGATCGAACGCTCGCAGTCGGCCCTCGACACCGACGAGTTCCTCGATCTGCTTGAGGAACCACGGATCGACTCGCGTAATGCGCGAAATGCGTTCGACACTCTCTCCGGAAAGCAGAGCGTGTTTGATATAGAACAGCCGCTGCCAGTTGGGCGTGGCCATGCGCTCGTTCAGCCGCGCCGGTTCGACGACCTGCGTTCCATCGCCCCCCAGGCCGAAGCGTCCCGTTTCCAGGCTACGCAACGCCTTCTGCAGCGCCTCCGGGAAGGTCCGACCGATCGCCATCGCCTCGCCCACCGAGCGCATCTGAGTGCCGAGATCGGGGGCTGTCGCGGGGAACTTCTCGAACGCCCAGCGAGGCACCTTGACTACCACGTAGTCCAGCGACGGCTCGAAACTCGCCGGCGTCTGCTTGGTGATGTCGTTGGGAATCTCGTCGAGGGTGTAGCCGATGGCGAGCTTGGCTGCGATCCGGGCAATCGGAAACCCGGTCGCCTTGGACGCCAGGGCCGAGGAGCGCGAGACACGCGGATTCATCTCGATCACCAGCATCCGGCCACTGTCCGGATCGATCGCGAATTGCACGTTGCTCCCACCGGTCTCGACTCCGACGGCGCGGATGATCCGGATCGCCGCATCCCGCATCAACTGGTACTCGCGATCAGTCAAGGTCTGCGCCGGGGCGACGGTGATCGAATCTCCCGTGTGCACACCCATCGCGTCGAAGTTCTCGATGCTACAGATGATGACGACGTTGTCGGCGCCATCGCGCATCACTTCCAGCTCGTACTCTTTCCAGCCGATGATCGACTCTTCGATCAGCACCTGCCCGATCGGCGAGAGATCGATACCGCGACCGGCGATAGCGGTCAGTTCCTCGTCGTTCCAGGCGATGCCTCCACCACTGCCCCCGAGCGTGAACGAGGGCCGCACGACCAGCGGGAAGCCGATCTCGTCGCGAATCGCCCGCGCCTGCTCGAGATCCGTCGCGAAGCTCCCACGCGGCATCTCGAGCCCCACGCTGCCCACCGCAGCGAGGAACTGCTCTCGGTCCTCGCAGACCTCGACAGCCTTGCTGTTGACACCGATCATCCGTACGCCGTAGTGCTCGAAGACGCCGGCGGCGTCGAGTTCGACGGCCAGATTCAGCGCCGTTTGCCCGCCCACCGTGGCGAGCACCGCATCGGGTCGCTCCTGCGCAATGATTCCCCGCACCGACGCAACGGTCAGCGGCTCGACATAGGTCCGCTCGGCGACATCGGGATCGGTCATGATCGTTGCCGGGTTGGAATTGACGAGGACGACCTCGATGCCTTCCTCCCGCAGCGCCTTGCAAGCCTGTGTTCCACTGTAGTCGAACTCGCAGGCCTGACCGATGACGATCGGCCCGGAACCGATGACGAGGACCTTCTTGATATCCATCCGACGCGGCATCCTTATCCCCTCAGCTCGAGCCCGCCATGTTCGTCAGCCTTCGAGTTGAACCACCCCCATTGCCTGCTCGATGACACACACGCGGGCTTCCAGCGCCGAGGCCCGAGCGGCGGTCACATCGCTGGTGGGTCGAGGACCGATTGCGGTCCGGCAATCTCGAAGGGCGCGCCCGGCGGGCAGTTGCGACAGTTCGGCCGCAGAACTCATGAAAATGGCAGGTTGACATGCTCAAAAAAAGGGCCGCCCGCGGGCGACCCTCCCTTGTTGGCCTCATCGTTCCGCCCACGGCGGTTTCGGCTCCCCCCGGCGAAACCGGGACCAGGCGTCTCATCGGGCCGACCTACTCGTCGTCCTTGCGCGAAACGAGTTCGATGATCGCCATTTCCGCGTTGTCGCCGCGACGTGGCATCATCTTCATGATGCGCGTGTATCCGCCCGGCCGATCGGCAAAACGTGGCGCGATCTCGTCGAACAGATGCTTGACGACCGTGCGAGAGTGCAGCTCACGGGCAACGATGCGCCGTGAGTGCACACTGTCGTTCCGCGCGCGGGTGATCAGACGCTCGGCGTAGGACCGCAGTTCCTTGGCATTGGCCAGCGTCGTCGTGATGCGCTCGTGGACGAACAGTGCGGTAGCCAGGTTCCGCAGAGTGGCCCTGCGGTGCTCCGACTTCCTCCCGAGCTTTCTGTATCCCCAGCGATGTCTCATCGTTCCTCAACCTCTGCCGTCAGGCCTGGTTTGCGGCGCCGCCGCCGAGCCGCATTCCCAAGGACAGGCCCATGTCAGCCATCATTTCCTTGATCTCGTTCAACGACTTGCGGCCGAAATTCTTCGTCTTGAGCAGCTCCGGCTCCGTCTTCTGCACCAGATCCCGCACCGTCTCGATACCGGCATTCTTCAGGCAGTTGTAAGACCGCACCGAAAGATCCAGCTCGTCGATCGATCGGTCGAGGTGCTCGCGGAGCTTCTCGTCTTCGGTGTCCTGCTGCTGATCCTCTTCTTCGACTCGATCCTCGAAGTTGATGAAGATCGAGAGATGATCCTTGAGCAGCTTGGCTGCCGCTGCCACAGCGTCGATCGGAGCGATCGAACCGTCGGTCCAGACCTCGAGGATCAGCTTGTCATAGTCGGTCGAGCGCCCAACGCGCGCTGGATCGACGGTGTAGTTGACCCGCCGTACCGGCGAATGAACCGAGTCGATCGGGATATACCCGAGCGCCAGATCGTCGTCCATGTTGAGATCCGCCGGAACGTAGCCACGACCCGGCTTGATCCTCAATTCCATCTCCAACGCACCCTCGTCGGAGAGGGTGGCGATCACCGCGTCAGGATCGAGAATCTCGACATTCGACCCGGCCTCGATATCGCCGACGGTGACCTTCTTGGGACCCTTGGCGTTGATTCGAACCGTCTCGACGCGGGGAATGTGGAGCCGGAACGGCACCCGCTTGAGATTCAGGATGATGTCGGTCACATCCTCGATGACACCCGGAATCGAGGAGAACTCGTGGAGCACGCCCTCGATCTTCACCGCTGTCACCGCTGCTCCCTCGATCGAGGAAAGCAGAATTCGGCGCAGTGCGTTACCGATCGTCGTACCGAAGCCCTTCTCGTAGGGCTGGGCGGTGAACCGGCCGTACTCGCCGGTCAGGCTGGCTCGATCGACCTCGAGGAACTTCGGCTTCTGGAAACCCGTCTCGATCATCGTACCTCCGTCCGGGCGCGCGCTGCGCCCCGAGGGACCCGGCGCACCGCTCTCCGCGGCCGCCGGCGTGTCCGCGTCACTTCGAATACAGCTCGACGATCAGGTTTTCCTGGATCGGCATCACGATGTCTTCACGTGTCGGCAGCGCCGTCACAGTACCCCGGAACTGGGCCGCGTCCAGCGACAACCAGCGCGGAATCCCGCGCCCTTCAGCAGTGTCGAGGTTCCCCTGGATCACCGCGTTCTTACGGCTGTTCTCCCGCAGTTCGATCACATCGTCTTTACGGACCTGGAACGAAGCGATATCGACTTTGCGTCCGTTGACCTTGAAGTGCCCATGATTGACGAACTGCCGCGCCTGCGACCGGGAGGCCGCGAAACCCAGTCGATAGACCACATTGTCCAGACGGCGCTCGAGCATCGACAGCAGATTCTCTCCGGTAACTCCGCGGGCCGCAGCCGCCTTGCGGAAGTAGATCCGGAATTGGCTTTCGAGCACCCCGTAGATCCGCTTGACCTTCTGCTTTTCTCGGAGCTGAAGACCATAGCCCTGAAGTTTGATGCGCCGACGGCCGTGCTGGCCGGGAGCATAGTTGCGGCGCTTGATGGCGCACTTGTCCTTGAAGCAGCGATCACCCTTGAGGAAGAGCTGCGCGCCCTCTCGCCGGCAAAGCCTGCACACCGATCCGATATAGCGTCCCATCTGCCAGCCCTCCTCAGACCCTGCGCCGCTTGGGCGGCCGACAACCGTTGTGTGGAATCGGCGTGACATCCTTGATCGAGCGGACGTCGAGACCCGAGGCGGCCAGCGCCCGGATCGACGATTCGCGACCGGCGCCGGGGCCCTGAACACGCACGTCCACCGTCCGGACGCCGTGCTCCCGCGCCAGGTTGCAGGCCTGCTGGGAGGCCATCTGCGCAGCAAAGGGGGTGCCCTTTCGGGACCCCTTGAAGCCGACCCGTCCCGCGCTCGACCAGGCCACCACGTTCCCCACGGGATCGGTGATGGTCACGATCGTGTTGTTGAAGGTCGCCTGGATGTGGCACACACCGTGCGGAACGTTCTTCTTTTCCTTGCGGCGCGTGGTCCGTTTGCCCTTGCCACCTTTCGCCATACTCTCTACTCTCCGTCGCCTGCCGAAGCAGACTCGCGGCGGTTCGGCCAACCACTCGGGGCGCGCTCGAGGTCTACCGCCATAGACCGTACCCCACCGCCGTCGGCAAGGCCCCGCCCCCGCGGGTGTCGATTACCCACCCTACTTGCGTACCTTCTTCTTGCCGGCCACGGCCACCCGCGGCCCCTTCTTGGTCCTTGCATTGGTGTGGGTCCGCTGCCCACGCACTGGCAGGCTCATGCGATGTCGCATGCCTCTGTAGCAGCCGATCTCGATCAGCCGCTTGATGTCCATCTGGATATTCTTCCGCAGATCTCCCTCGACCCGCCCTTCGTCCTGAATCACCTGGCGAATACGCCGAGCCTGATCCTCGGTCAGATCTTTGACGCGAACCTCGCCCGGGCATTCGGCCTTGGCCAGGATCTCGAGCGACCGAGTCAGGCCGATCCCGTAGATATAGGTCAGAGCGATGTCAATTCGCTTCTGCAAGGGAAGATCAACACCGGCGATGCGTGCCATACTGCTTTCTCCTAGTCGCTTGGGTCCGGGCGACGCAAGCCGTCAACCCTGCCGCTGCTTGTGCTTCGGGTTCTCGCAAATCACCCGGACGACACCCTTGCGCCGGACGATCTTGCACTTGTCGCACATCTTCTTGACCGATGCCCTGACTTTCATGGCTTCACCTCACTGCTTCCCGTCCCGGGGCGCGGGCCCACGGCTCGGGCAGCCCCTACTTGTAGCGGTAGACGATGCGTCCCCGGTTGAGATCGTACGGAGAAAGCTCCACCAGCACACGGTCACCGGGCAGAATCCGGATGAAATTCTTCCGCATCCTGCCGGAGATGTGAGCCAACACCTTGTGGCCGTTCTCCAGCTCGAGCCGGAACATCGCATTGGGCAAGGTCTCGATGACCGTCGCCTCTACCTGAATGGCCTCTTCCTTGGCCAAGGCCCTACTCCTTTACCGCGCCACGGATGTGACGACGGCCTTTTGCCGAACGCGCCGCCCCTGTGAACACAGGGATCATGCGCCCTCCGCCGCGGCACGATCGAGCACCGCCTCAATACGCGTGAAGACCTGGTCGATCGATCCCGTCCCATCAACGGCCCGCAGCACTCCACGCTCCTGATAAATCCCGGCCACCGGCGCCGTCCGTGCACGGTAGACCCGCAGCCGCTCTTCGATCGTCTCTCGGTTGTCGTCCGGTCGCCCCTCGACGCTGGCCCGCCGAAGCAGGCGCTGAACGAGTTCCTCGTCCGGTACTTCCAGCATCAACACCGCATCGACCCTGCGATCGTCCCCCAGGATCCGGTCGAGGATCTCGACCTGCGGCGCCGTGCGGGGAAATCCATCGAGCAGAAAACCTGCGGCCGCGTCGGGCTCGGCCAGCCGCTGCTCGACCAGTTCACCCATCACTTCGTCGGAGACCAGGTGCCCCCGTTCAACGATCGCCTTGACTCGTTCGCCGAGTTCGGAACCCGATTCCACCGCCATCCTCAGCATCTCCCCGGTACTGATGTGCGGAATCCCCCGCTGCGCGCCGATGCGCGCCGCCTGAGTTCCCTTGCCAGCACCGGGAGGACCGAAGATCAGCAGATTCAATCTCTTACCTCCGTCCCCGCAGCTTGGTATTCTTCAGGAAGCCGTCGTAGTGGCGCATGACGAGCTGGCTTTCGATCTGCTGCACGGTATCCATCGCAACACCCACCACAATCAGCAGCGATGTTCCACCGAAATAGAACTTGACGTTCATCCCGTTGAGCACGAAGCCGGGCACCATCTTCTCGAAGAACTCTCCAATCGCCGCCGGCTCGAGAAGGTGCAGCGGAATACCGCTGATCAGGAAGATCGGTAGCAAGGAGATCGCCGAGAGATAAATCGCGCCGGCAAAGGTCAGGCGGGTCAGCACCGTGTCGATGTAATTCGCGGTCTGCTTGCCCGGCCGCACTCCGGGGATGAAGCCACCGACCCGCTTCATGTTGTCGGCAGTGTCCATCGGATTGAAGATGATCGAGGTATAGAAGAAGCAAAACAGCACGATCAGGACGATGTAGAGTATGTCCCACAGCGGCATGTTGTAGTTCAACTGCCGATTGAGCATGCCGAAGAACGGATTCGGGAAGCGCTGGTAGAGCGCGGTGATCAGGGTCTGCGGCAGAGCCAGCAGCGAGGATGCGAAGATCACCGGAATCACACCGCCGGTGTTGACCTTCAGCGGCAGGAAGGTCGCCGTTCCCCGCATCATACGCCGGCCGCGAACTCGGCTGGCGTACTGGATCGGAATCCTCCGCTGAGCACGCTCGATGAAGACGACCGCCGCAACCACCGCAACCATCACCAGCAGCAGCAGCACCGCCACGATCACGCTGCGCTCGCCGCGCAGCAGTTCCTGGACCATCGCACGGGTGCCACCGGGCAGCCCGGCAACGATGCCGGCAAAGATGATCAGCGAGATGCCGTTGCCGATACCCCGCTCGGTGATCTGCTCACCGATCCACATGATGAAAGCTGTACCAGTGGTCAAGGTGATGATGGTCAACAGCCAGAAAGTGGGACCGGGACTGGGCACGATCGGATCACCACCGCCGGAGTCGATCTTGGTCACCCAGACGCAGATACCTACGGCCTGGATGATCGAAAGCAGGACGGTTCCGTAGCGCGTCCACTGAGTGATCTTCTGCCGTCCGGCCTCGCCCTCCTTCTGTAGACGCTCGAGGTAGGGCCAGACCACGGCGAGGAGCTGCAGAATAATCGACGCCGAGATGTACGGCATGATGCCGAGGGCAAAGATCGTCAAGTTACTGAAATTGCCGCCGGTGAACATGTCGACCAGACCGAAAACGCCACCCTGGTTGGCCTGGAACCAGCTCTCGAGGGCCTGCAGGTCGATACCTGGGATCGGAATGAAAGCGCCGATCCGGTAGACGCCGAGCATGCCGAGCGTGAAGAGCACTCGTTTGCGCAGGTCCGGTATGCGAAAGATGTTCTGCAGACTTTCGATCATGACTCGGCCGCCTCACCTCCGATGATCACCACCTTGCCACCGGCGCTTTCGATCTTGGTCCGAGCACCGGCGCTGACCTTGTGCACATGCACGGTCAGGGGGCGATCGATCTCACCCTTGCCCAGGAGCTTGACGCGTAGGGTCTCCGACTGCCTGAGCAAGCCCTTGTCGACCAGTGCTTCGGGAGTCACCTCGCTGCCCGACTCGAAGCGGCCGAGGCGCCCCACGTTCACCTCCGCATATTCCTCGCGGAAGATGTTGGTGAACCCACGCTTCGGAACGCGCCGCACGAGGGGCATCTGGCCGCCCTCGAAACCCCAGCGCCGGGAATAGCCGGACCTGGACTTCTGGCCCTTCTCTCCCCTGCCGGCGGTCTTTCCCGTGCCGGAACCGGGACCACGACCAATCCGCTTGCGCTTCTTGCGGGCGCCCGGCGCCGGGCCGATATCGTGCAATCTCATGGGTCTAAACCTCCGGTTCGCCTCAGCGCTCGGTACTCTCGTCGATGATGCGGACGAGATGGGGAATCTTCTTCACCATGCCGCGAATGCAGGGGTTGTCGGGCTTCTCGACGATACGATCGATCTTGCCCAGGCCGAGCGCCGCGAGCGTCTGCTTTTGGCGTAGGGGAAACCCGATGCCGCTGCGGTACTGCTGAATTCTCAGCTTTCCCTGCTCACTCATCCCTCACCTCCGCTGGGCGCGCCGCTGCTGACCGGAGCCGTCGGACCGGCCGTGGCCTGCACGTGCTCGAGCGGAACGCCGCGAAGCTTGGCGATCTCGCGCAAGTCGCGCAACTGCTGCAGCCCATCGAGAGTGGCGCGGACCACGTTGTGCGGGTTCTGCGTCCCGATGCACTTGGTCAGCACATCCTGCACCCCGAGGGTTTCGAGAATCGCGCGCACCGCACCACCGGCAATCACACCGGTTCCCGGAGAGGCCGGCTTGAGCAGCACTCGCCCCGCACCGTGCCGACCGACGACCTGATGAGGAATCGTCGTTCCGCGCAACGGGATCTTCACCATCGCATGCTTGGCCCGCTCGATCCCCTTGGAAATTGCAGAGGGGACCTCCTTGGCCTTGCCCATGCCGAAGCCCACCCGACCTTTGCCGTCACCAACCACGACCAGCGCCGAAAAGGAGAAGTTCTTTCCACCCTTGACGACTTTCGTCACTCGGTTGATGAAGACGACCTGGTCTCTGAGATCCGAGCCGTCGCGATCTGATCTATCGAAAGCCACTTCTTCCTCCGCCGCGGCCGTAGCCGGTCAGAACTTGAGCCCACCTTCACGGGCCGCGTCAGCGAGGGCCTTGACCCTGCCGTGGAACAGGAAACCGCCGCGATCGAAGACCACGGTTTCGAGGCCCTTTTCCTTCAGGCGCTCGGCGATCAGGCGACCGACCGCAGCCGCTGCCACCTTGCTACCGCTCGAGCCACCCTCGACCTTGCAGCTCTTCTCGAGAGTCGATGCCGCGGCCAGCGTGGTACCAGCCACGTCATCGATGGCCTGCACCGAGATGTGCCGCCTGCTGCGAAAAACGGACAGCCGCGGCCGGCCGGCCGTCCCGCGCACCTTCCCGCGGATTCTCCTGCGTACCTTGACGCGGTCTGCCTTTCGGTCCTTACGAGCGTACATCGCTTCTCACCCCGCTACTTTCCGGCGGCCTTGCCTGGCTTGAGATGGATCCGCTCCTCCTTGTAGCGAACACCCTTGCCCTTGTAGGCGTCGGGCGGACGCAGGGCGCGGATATCCGCGGCCACCTGGCCGATCTTCTGCTTGTCGATCCCGCTGAGGATGATCACCGTGTTGCGCTCCTCCACGCGAGCGGAGATTCCCTCGGGAAGAGGAAACTCCACCGGATGGGAGAAGCCCAGGCTGAGGGTCAGGCCATTGCCTTTGGCCTCGGCACGGTAACCGGTTCCCACTACGAGCAAGGTTCTCTCGTAACCCTTCGAGACGCCCTCGACCGCGTTGGCCAGCAGGGCCCTGGTCAAACCATGCAGCGCCCGCTGCCGGGGAGAGTCATCACGCCGGGAGCAGGTCGCGGACCCACTGTCGACCTTCACTGCAATGCCATCCGCCACAGGCACGGTCAGGTTGCCCTTCGGACCCTTGACCTGCACCTGCTCGGCCTTCAGATCGAGGCTGACGCCGGCCGGCAGGGCCACGGGCGCATTTCCGATTCTCGACATCCCGCGCTCCTCCCTACCAGACGTCGCACAGGCGTTCGCCGCCAACACCGTGTTGGCGAGCGGAACGCCCATCGAGCACGCCCTTGGAGGTGGAGAGAATCGTAATCCCCATTCCTCCGAGCACGTCCGGAATCTCCTTGCGGCCAATGTAGACACGCCGACCTGGCCTGGAGATGCGACGCAGCCCGCTGATCACGCGCTCGCCTTCCGGTCCGTACTTCAGTTCCAGATGCAGAACACCCTGTGCGCCATCGTCTTCGTGACGAAAGTCGCTGATGTAGCCCTCACTCTTGAGAATCTGCGCGATCTCGCGCTTGATCCTCGAGGAAGGCAAGACCACCGTGCGATGCTCTGCCATCAGCGCATTCCGAATGCGCGTGAGCATGTCCGCGATCGGGTCAGTCATCGACATCGATCACCCCTTTCCGTTCCCGGGTCCTACCAACTCGCCTTGCGGACACCAGGAACGTAGCCCTGCAGGCTCAGTTCCCGGAAGCACACACGACAAAGCTGGAATTTCCGCATGTAACCGCGCGGCCGACCGCAACGCCGACAGCGGTTCCTCACGCGGACTGCATATTTCGGCTTCCTGTGCAACAGGGCCATCTTGGCCTTCGTCGCCATGGGGCTCTCCTCCTCGTCCCTGTCAGTTCGCGAACGGCATACCGAGCCGCCGGAGTAGCGCCTTGGCCTCGGCATCACTGGTGGCCGAAGTCACGATCGTGATGTTCATTCCAATGGCCCGGCTGACCTTCGCGTAGTTCACCTCGGGGAAGATCAACTGGTCCTTCACTCCGAGGGTGTAGTTGCCCCGGCCATCGAACGCCCTGCCCGAAATGCCGCGGAAGTCCCGAACGCGCGGGAGAGCAAGATTCACCAGCCGATCGTAGAACTCCCACATCCGGTCACCGCGCAAGGTCGCCGCCAAACCAACCGGCATCCCCTCCCTCAGCTTGAAGTTGGAGATCGACTTCCTTGCCCGCCGCACGGTGGGCTTCTGCCCCACGATCGCTGTCAATTCCTCGGTCGCCTCGTCCAGCAGCTTCGGCTCGCGGGAAGCCTCGCCGAGCCCCATGTTGACGACGATCTTGTTCAGCTTCGGAACGGCCATCGGGTTCTTGATGGAAAACTCCTCCATCAAGGCCGCCCGGATCTCTTCCTCGTAGACCTTCCGAAGACGCGGATGCTCCGACATCGTCTTCCTCACCTATCCAGCTCGGCGCCGGATCGCCGGGCGATCCGCACCTTCCGCTTGACGCCATCGATATCCAGGAACTTCTGGCCGACGCGGGTCGGCTTGCCGCTCTCCGGATCGATGGGAAGCAGGTTCGAGACATGGATGGGAGCCTCCTGCTCGAGGATCCCGCCCTGAATTCCCTTTTGCGGGTTGGCCCGCACGTGCTTGCGGATCATCCCCACACCCTCGACGATCGCTCGATTGCCGATGATGTGCAGCACCCTGCCGCGCTTGCCCCGATCCTTGCCGCTGATCACCGCGACCTGGTCACCCTTGTGAATATGCATCGTCTACCTCACAGCACCTCGGGAGCCAGGGACACGATCCGCATGTACTGCTTTTCGCGCAGCTCCCTGGCTACCGGGCCGAAAACGCGGGTGCCCACCGGCTCGCCGGCATCGTTGATCAGCACGGCAGCGTTCTCGTCGAACTGGATGTAGGAACCATCCTTCCGGCGATGCGCATGCTTCGTCCTGACAATCACCGCCCGAACCACGGCACCCTTCTTGATCGTCCCATCGGGGCTGGCTTCCTTGACGCTCGCCGTGACCACGTCGCCGAGGCCACCGTATTTGCCCGAGTTGCCGCCGCGCAGCCGAATCGCCATGACTTTCTTGGCGCCGGAATTGTCCGCGACCTTGAGGATCGATTGCATCTGAATCATGGCTGCCCCCTATGCCCGTTCGGCTCTGGCAATCACCTTGTGCAGGCGCCACCGCTTGCGTGCCGACAGGGGTCGCGATTCGACGATCTCGACCCGATCACCCGCCTGACAGGCCTCGTTTTCGTCATGCACGAGATAGGTCTTCGAACGGCGGATATAACGTTTGTAGATCGGGTGCTTGATGTAGCGCTCGACCCGCACTTTGGTCGTCTTCGCCCCGGAGCGGCCGACCACAGTGCCGACCTTGCTCTGGCCCTTACCCCGCGAATCTCGAGAATCGCTCATCAGCTGTTCTCCCTCTCGTCACCCTGCCGCTCGCCGAGCAAGGTCAGCACGCGGGCCAGATCCTGCCGGGTTTCACGAAGCTTGTGCGGCTTCTCGAGCTGGCCGGTGGCCTTCTTCAGCCGCAAGTTGAACAGCGCTCGCCGCAGCTCGCCGGCTTCCCGGTGCAGCTCGTCGGTCGTCATGTCGCGAAGCTTGCTCGTCTTCATCGGTTCACCACCCCGTCGTCCGCCGCTTAAACCGGCCGGCGCTTGACGAACCGGACCGGGATCGGCAGCTTGCTCGCCGCAAGCTTCATCGCCCGAGCCGCCACGTCTTCCGCCACGCCCTCGATTTCGAACATCACCCGGCCCGGGCGCACAACCGCCACCCAGTGGTCCGGCGCGCCCTTACCCTTGCCCTGCCGAGTCTCGATCGGCTTCTTGGTCACGGGCTTGTCGGGGAAGACCCGGATCCAGATCTTTCCGCCTCGCTTGACCGAACGGGTCATGGCCACACGAGCGGCCTCGATCTGTCGCGCAGTGATCCAGCCCCGGCCCATCGCTTTGAGGCCAAACTCGCCAAAAGCAACAGTATTGCCGCGCTGGGCATTGCCCTTCATGCGACCGCGCTGCTGCTTGCGGAACTTTGTTCTCTTCGGCTGCAACATCGTCTCGAGCCCTCCGGCGGCCTAGCGCTGGCGTCCACGGGGGATGACCACCTCGGTCTGCTCTCCCTTGTAAATCCAGCACTTGACGCCGATCACGCCATAGGTCGTCTTCGCCCGCGCGTAACCGTAGTCGATATCAGCGCGCAGCGTGTGCAGCGGCAACTGCCCGACGAGGTACCACTCACTGCGGGCGATCTCGTGCCCACCGAGGCGACCGGAGCAACGCACCTTGATGCCCTTGGCGCCAAAGCGCTGCGCCGACTCGACGGCCTTGCGCATCGCACGGCGGAAAGCGATCCGCCGCTCGAGCTGAGCTGCGATCCCTTCAGCAACGAGCTGGGCATCGAGTTCCGGCTTGTCGACCTCGAGAATATTGATGAACACCTCGCGGCCAGTGCGCTTCTTGAGATCCTCGCGAAGCTTGTCCACCTCGGCACCCTTGCGCCCGATGATGATTCCCGGCCGCGCGGTGTAGAGGTTGACCTTCAGCTTGTGCTCGCCCGCCCGCTCGACGGAGATGTCGGCGATCCCGGCGTGATAGAGCCTCTTCTTCAGCTCATCACGAAGCTTGAGGTCCTCGTGCAGGAAGTCCCCGTACCTCTTCTTCTCGATCCAGCGGCTGCGCCACGTGCGGTTATAGCCGAGCCGGAATCCGTAAGGATGTACTTTCTGACCCATCTCGCGTCCTCGCTCCCAACGAACCCGGCTAGCTGCCGGCCTTGCGCAAGTCAAGCTCGATCGTGACGTGACTGCGCCGCTTGAGCACTGGGAAGAAGCGGCCCATCGTACCGGCACGACCTCGCTTCTCCTGGGGCCCCTTGTCCACCCAAATCTTCGAAACATAGAGCCGATCGACGTCGATCCGCTCCTCGCGGTTCTCCGCGTTGGCAATCGCGGAGTTGAGCAGCTTCTCGAGGCTGCGGGCGACCCTCTTGGGGCTGGTCTTCAGGATGCCCAGTGCCTCACCCACGTCTCGCCCCCGGACCTGGTCGGCGACCAGCCGGGTCTTCTGCGGGCTTGCCTTGAGGTAGCGCAGTTTGGCATGCGCAATCATCTTGCTCTCTCCTTCGGCTTCCGGCGTCCGCCCTACCTGCGGGCCCGCTTGTCCTTCTTGCCGCCGTGCCCGCGGTAGGTTCGCGTCGGCGCAAACTCGCCGAGCTTGTGCCCCACCATGTTCTCGGTGACGAAGATCGGAATGAACTTCCGGCCGTTATGAACGGCGAAGGTATGCCCCACCATCTCCGGCGTGATCGTCGAACGGCGCGACCAGGTGCGAATCACCTTCCGCTCCTTCGACTCGTTCATCTGCTCGACCTTCTTGAGCAGATGGTCATCGACGAAGGGCCCTTTCCAGATCGAACGTGCCACGGCTGCCTCCGCTACTTCTGACCGCGACGACGAACGATGAACTTGTCCGTGCGCGGATTATTGCGAGTCTTGTGCCCCTTGGTCGGCACACCCCAGGGCGTGACCGGATGGCGTCCACCGGAGGACTTACCCTCCCCTCCACCATGGGGATGATCGATCGGATTCATCGCCACGCCGCGCACCACCGGGCGGCGTCCCTTCCAGCGGGAGCGACCAGCCTTGCCGATGCTGACGTTGCCGTGCTCGACGTTGCCCACCTGCCCGATCGTTGCCCGACAGGTCGTCAGTACCAGTCGCACCTCACCGGAAGGCAGACGCACATGGGCGTAGCGGCCTTCCTTGGCCAGCAACTGCGCGCTGGCTCCCGCGGAACGAGCCATCTGACCACCCTTACCCGGCCGCAGCTCGATGTTGTGCACCACCGTACCGACGGGAATCTTGTTCAACGGCAGGCAGTTACCCAGCACGATGTCGGCGGCGTCGGAGGAAAGCACCTCCTGGCCGACCTTCAGCCCGACCGGCGCGAGGATGTAGCGCTTCTCGCCGTCGGCATAGGACACCAAGGCGATGTTCGCGCTGCGGTTCGGGTCGTATTCGATGCTCACGACCTTGCCCGGCACGTCGAACTTGTCGCGCTTGAAGTCGATCACGCGATAGCGCCGTTTGTGGCCGCCGCCGCGGTGCCACATGGTCACCCGCCCGCTGCTGTTGCGCCCACCGGAACGCTTGTTCGGCTCGAGCAACGGCTTGTAGGGCGTGGTCGTCGTGATCTCGGGTGAGATCAGGACTTCCATCTGCCTGCGTCCGGGGGATGTCGGCTTGAATTTCTTGACTGGCATCCTTAGAGCCCTTCACTGTACGTCACGAGGACGATCAGCCTTCGAGGAAATCGATGGTCTTGCTCGAGGGTTTGAGGGTCACGTAGGCCTTCTTGCGTGAGGCCCGATAACCCTCGAAACGACCGTAGCGGCGCTTCTTTCCCTTGACGTTCGCCGTACGGACGTGCAGCACCTCGACATCGAAGATCTGCTCCACGGCCCGGGCGACCTGGATCTTGTTGGCCCGCGGATCCACGTCGAAGACGTAGGTCTCGCCCGACTTCTTCCAGCGCTGAGCCTCTTCACGAAGGCGAGTGGCCTTTTCGGTCAGCCGGGGTCGCCGCAGAACTTCCCAAACGTTCAACTCGCTCATCGCGCCAGCACCTCCCCGAGCTGCTCGGCCGCCACGCGGGTGACCACGACGGTTTCGAAGTTGAGCACATGGTACGCATGAAGCTGCATTACCCGGATCGCACCGATCGAGGTGTGGTTCCGTGAGGCCAGCTCGATCTTCTCGTTCTCGCCATCGAAGACCAACAGGGTCTTACCATCGAGCCCGAGATCCTTGCGCACCAGGCGATCGAGATCCTTGGTCTTGTGCGTTGCGACCTCGAGGCTCTCGACAAGGACCAGCTTCTCGCCCCGCAACTTGTCGGAGAGGGCTGAAGCCAGCGCTCTGCGGCGAGCCTTGCGCGGAAAGCGATAGGAGTAATCCCGAGGCTGCGGACCGTGGACGATGCCGCCACCGCGCCAGATCGGCGAGCGCATCGAGCCGACTCGCGCCCGGCCGGTCCCCTTCTGCCGCCACGGCTTCTTGCCGCCGCCGCTGACCTCGACCCGGTTCTTGACCTTGTGGGTGCCCCTGCGAGCACAGGCCAGATAGTGGTGTACTGCCTCGTAGAGCAAGTGACGCTTCCACGGGTAGTCGAAGACCGCGTCGGGAAGTTCGACCTTCCCCACGCTCTCCCGCTTCAGGTTCACAACAGCAACATCAGCCATCGTTCTCTCTCGCCGGCCGCGCGCTAGCGCTTGTAGTTGGCCGTGTTGGGTTTGCGGATCAGCACCAAGCTGCCCCGCGCGCCGGGTACCGAGCCCTTGACGAGAATCAGATTCTGCTCGGCGTCGATCTGCACCACCTCGAGACCCTTCGTCGTCACCCGCGTACTGCCCATCTGTCCGGGCATCCGCATGCCAGGAAAGACCCGCGAGGGGTAGGCCGACTGCCCCACCGATCCCGGTGCCCGGTGGAACATCGAGCCGTGGGTCGCCCGGCCACCACCGAAATTGTGCCGCTTCATCACGCCCTGGAAGCCGCGACCCTTCGTGGTCCCGACAATCTCGACCTTCTGTCCCGGCTCGAAAATCTCGCAGGTCACCGTCTGCCCCGGTGCCGACTCGTCGTCACCGGATACCGTGAACTCGCGCAGCACGCGGGTCGGTGGCAAATCGACCTTGGCGAAATGACCCCGCTTGGGCTTGTTCGCCTGCCGGTCCGGCCCCTTCTCTACCAGGCCGAGCTGAGCTGCCTCGTAGCCGTCCCGCTCGGTAGTCTTGCGCTGCACGACCACGCAGGGCCCCGCCCGAAGAACCGTCACCGGCACAGCCCGGCCGTCATCGAGGAAGACCTGCGTCATGCCGATCTTTTTGCCAATCAGTCCGTTGACCATTTCTCGGCGTCTCCAGCTCAGGTTCCGTAAGCCTTGATCTCGACATCCACCCCGGCCGGCAGATCGAGCTTCATCAGCGCATCCACCGTTTCCGGCGTCGGCTCGAGAATGTCGAGCAGCCGCTTGTGGGTACGAATCTCGAACTGCTCACGGGATTTCTTGTCGACGTGCGGGGAACGCAGAACGGTATAGACGCTCCGCATGGTGGGCAGAGGGATCGGGCCTGCCACGCTCGCGCCGGTGCGCCGCGCCGTATCGACGATCTCGGTAGTCGACTGGTCGAGGATCCGGTGATCGTATGCCTTGAGTCGAATCCGAATCTTGTCTGAAGTCATCGTCTGCGTCCTCGCGTCAGGGGCCTGCCGCCGTAGCGGTGTGCAGCGGGATTCTCGGTCGGCAAAATCGCCCCTACTCGATGATCTCGGTGATGGTGCCCGCACCGACGGTGCGGCCGCCCTCACGGATCGCGAAACGAAGGCCCTTGTCCATCGCGATCGGCTTCTGCAGCTCGCCAATCACTTCCAGACGGTCACCGGG
>JALTMS010000218.1 GCA_027001345.1 Acidobacteriota bacterium
TCCCACCCTGTACCGCCTCGCATGCCGTCGGTGCCGAAGAGCTTTCTCATGGTCGTCGTGGATCTCCCGGCTCCCTCTCAGTGGGGCCGCACCTTCACCCGGGCGGGCTCGATCTTCACCTCGGAGACCAGAGCCAGCTCGTCGGTATCAAGATTGCCCCAGGAAAGAGTGACGGCCACCTCGCCGGGCTGGCTGCCGAGGGCATCGACCGGGGCGGTGGCCTGGAGCTGTTCGCTCAGACGCGTGAACAGAGAGGGTGGGGCGAGGAAGCTCAGGGTCACCTCTTCGGGCTCCACCCGCCAGCCCGGCTCGCCGGGGCGGACGGCGAGGGTGATCGAAAACGAGGTGGGCACCTCGCGGATCTGCACCCGTGCCCGCACCGTCGCCGGCGCCAGGCGCACATTGGCTTCGGGCAGTACCAGTTTGAGCATCCTCTCGCTGCTGCGCGTCACGGCGCCGAGATCGAAGGGCTCGGTGGGCACGCTGCGCACCGAGAGCACTTCCTTCTCCGGGCCGCTGACCTCCACGTCCGACGGCTTGACCTCGCTTTCCACCACCTCGTAGCCGTCGGGAAGCTCACCGCTGAGGACCAGCTCGACGGGGACCAGGGTGGTGCGGCGGGCATCGAGGGCGACGCTGACCAGGGCATGGACCACGCTGACGTCGGAGACCCCGCGAGGGACGCGCTTGATCTCTTCGGGCACCACCGCCACCCGGTGCGTGCCGGGCGCCAGGTGGGAGACGTCCACCTCGGCGTAGAGTTCGTCGGGGGCAACCCGATCGAGGATCGTGGCACTGCCCGAGAGCTGAATTCCCACCATCGTTGGCGAGGGATTGGTGACGATCAGGTCGGGACCGGTCTCGAAGCGCACCGGCACCTCGTACCAGCGAACTTCCGGCGAGCGCGTGACCACACTGGCCCAGAGAATGAACGCCAGCAGCAGGGACAGCAGCTTGAGCCCCAGGTTGCGGCGAAAAAAACTCCTCATGGGAGCGACCCCGCCCGCGCCGAACGCGAGCCGAACAGGGCCGGCGAGCCCTCGCCTTCACTGCCCTCACCGCCGAGTTGCTCTTCGAGGAACGCCCGCAGGCCGCGGGTATCCAGGTTCTGGTGCAGGGCGCCGTCGACGGCGACGGAAATCTTGCCCCGCTCCTCGGAGACCACCACCGCCACGGCATCGGTCTCTTCGGTCACGCCCATCGCCGCCCGGTGCCGGGTGCCGAACTCCCGTGAGATGTAGGGGTCGGTGGTCAGGGGCAGAAAGCAGCTCGCCGCCTTGATCCGGCCCTCGCTGACGATCACCGCACCGTCGTGCAGAGGCGTCTTGGGGGTGAAGATGTTGATCAGCAGGTCGTAGCTCACTCGGGCGTCGAGTTCGATACCGGTCTCGATGTAGTTCTTCAGCCCGTGGGCCCGTTCGAGCACGATCAGCGCGCCGATCCGCCGCGAGCCCATGGCCGAACAGGCCAGGGCGATGTCCTCGATGATCTGGGAACGCACGTCCTGCTGGCGGAAGCGTCGAAAGGGGTTGCGGCCGAACTGGGCCAGGGCCTGCCGGATCGGATTCTGGAAGATCACGATCACCACGAAGGCGCCGTAGATCAAGACCTTGCTCAAGACCCAGTTGACCGCCTGCAAACGCAGGGGCGAGTAGAGCCCGGTCAGAGCCCACAGCAGCACCACCGCTAGCAGGCCGTAGACCATCTGAACCGCTCGGGTACGTCGGATCAGCAGCATCAACTGGTAGATCGCGAACCACAGGACGAGAAGATCGAGAAGGCCGCGGAGCTGGGTGAGCTGGGCCGCGGTCAGCCAGAGGAAGTCGAAAACCTCGCTCACTGCGAGCGCTCTCCCGCGCTGCGGGGCGGCCAGGGCTGGAGCGGCTCGAGCACGGCCAGGGCCTGGCGCGTGGCGGCCACGTCGTGGGCCCGGATGATCCGTGCGCCGGCCAGCACCGCCGCCGCGGCAGCCGCAAGGGACCCCGCCAGCCTCTCGGCCGGAACCTCGACCCCGCTGCGGTAACCGATGAACATCTTGCGGGACACACCCACGAGAAGGGGAAAACCAAGGCTCCTGAACGAGCCCAGCCGCCGAAGGATCTCCTCGTTGCCCTCCACCGACTTGCCGAAACCGACTCCCGGATCGACCAGGATTCTATCATCCTCGATCCCCGATTCGCGGGCCCGGGAGCTTCTTTCCACCAGGTGATCGAAGATCTCTTGCAGCAGATCGTCGTAGCGGGTGTCGGCCTGCATCGAGGCCGGCTCACCACGCATGTGCATCAGAACCACCGGGCAGCCGAATTCGGCGACGGCCTGGGCCAGGTCCGGGTCGGCGAGGGCCGAGATGTCGTTGATCATGTCGGCCCCCGCCTCGAGGGCCCGCCGGGCCACGGAGCCGTGGCGGGTGTCGACCGAGATGCGCAGGGCCGGCAGCTCGGCGCGCAGGCGCCGGACGACGGGGACCACCCGAGCGATTTCTTCGTCCTCGCTGACGGGAGCGGCCCCGGGGCGGGAGGACTCGCCGCCCACGTCCACCAGCGCGGCGCCCTGATCGGCCATCCGGGCGGCCTGTTCGACGGCGGCCCCCGGATCGCTGAATCGGCCACCGTCGGAGAACGAGTCGGGGGTGACGTTGACAATGCCCATCACCAGTGCCGCGCCGCTCAGATCGAGGCTGCCGCCGTCGGCAAAGCGCAGGGGACGGGGAGGGGCGGCGTAGGCCTCGAGGGTCGCTCCGAGGGCCGGGCCCGCCGGGGGCGGAAGCCGATCGGCCAGCTCGCGCAAGGCCGCGGCGCCGCCGGCCAGCAGCAGGTGATCGGGGCGTTCGACCACGTGCAGCGGCAATGCGATCCCGTCGAGGGCCGGGACGATGGCCGCGCGGTAAGCCGTGGGGCAGCGCAGGACACGGCAGGGGGTGGGCAAGCCCTCGCCCGCGCTCTCGCACAGATCCCAGGCCCGCACTCCCGCCGTGGCCATGAGTCTCAGCTCGGCTGCTCGACCGGGCCTCCGAGCAGAGGATCGGGGCCCCGATCCTCCTCCCCGGCGGCGTCCTCGTTGGTGGCGGGGGCTGCCGAGTCGGGAGTGTTGGTGCTCAGGGGGGGCAGCGGCGGCAGAGTCTCGCCGTCGACCAGCCGGCGAATCTCGTCGGCGTCGAGCACCTCCCGCTCGAGCAGAGCCTCGGCCAGTCGCACCAGGGCCTCCCGGTGCTCGGAGAGCAGGGCCGTGGCCCGGTCGTAGGCCTCCCGCACGATGCGCTGCACCTCCTGGTCGATCAGGATTGCGGTCTGCTCGGAGTAGTCCTTGTGCCGGGCGATCTCCCGGCCGAGGAAGATCTGTTCGTCGGTCTTGCCGAAGGTCAGTGGGCCGAGCTTGTCGCTCATGCCCCACTCGCAGACCATCCGCCGGGCCAGGTCGGTGGCGCGCTCGATGTCGTTGCCCGCGCCGGTGGTCATGTGCTCCATGAACAGCTCTTCGGCCACCCGGCCGCCCATCATCACCGTCAGCGTCGCCTCGAGGTAGGCCCGGGTGTGGGTGTGCTTGTCATCCTCCGGAAGCTGCTGGGTGACACCCAGAGCCATGCCGCGGGGGATGATCGTCACCTTGTGCAGCGGGTCGGCGCAGGGCTCGAGGTGGGCGATCAGGGCGTGGCCCGCCTCGTGGTAGGCGGTATTGCGCTTCTCTTCGTCGGAGACCAGCAGGCTGCGCCGCTCGACGCCCATCATCACCTTGTCTTTGGCGATCTCGAAGTCGTCCTGACCGACGGCGCTCTTGCCCAGGCGGGCGGCGTAGAGGGCAGCCTCGTTGACCAGGTTGGCCAGGTCGGCCCCGGAGAAGCCTGGCGTGCCCCGGGCGATCACCGACAGGTCCACCTCGCCGAGGGGAATCTTCTCGGTGTGAACCCGCAGGATCTCCTCGCGGCCCCGGACGTCGGGCCGGCCCACCACCACCCGGCGGTCGAAGCGGCCCGGGCGCAGCAGCGCCGGGTCGAGCACATCGGGGCGATTGGTCGCCGCGATCAGGATCACCCCGTCGTTGGACTCGAAGCCGTCCATCTCCACCAGCAACTGATTGAGGGTCTGCTCCCGCTCGTCGTGGCCGCCGCCGAGACCCGCTCCGCGGTGCCGGCCGACGGCATCGATCTCGTCGACGAAGATGATGCAGGGGGCGTTCTTCTTGCCCTGCTCGAAGAGGTCGCGCACCCGGGAGGCACCGACGCCGACGAACATCTCGACGAAGTCGGAGCCCGAGATGGAGAAGAAGGGGACATTGGCCTCGCCGGCGATGGCTCGAGCCAGCAGGGTCTTACCCGTACCCGGGGGACCCATCAGCAGCACGCCCTTGGGAATCTTGCCGCCCAGGCGCTGGAAGCGCTGGGGGTCCTTGAGGAAGTCGATGATCTCGAGCAGTTCCTGCTTGGCTTCCTCGCAGCCCGCCACGTCGCGGAAGGTGATCTTCTTGCCCTGGGGGGTGAGCAGCTTGGCCCGGGACTTGCCGAAGGACAGGGCCTTGTTGCCGCCGGTCTGCATCTGCCGCATGAAGAAGATCCAGATGCCGATGAACAGCAGGATCGGAGCCCAGCTCAGGATGCCGACGAGAATCGTACCGTCCCGAGGCTTCTCGGCCTTGATGCTCACGCCGTGCTCGCGCAGGCGATCGATCAGCTTCTCGTCCTTGACCAGGTAGGTGGAGAAGGCCGTCCCGTCCTTGTACTTGCCATCGACCTGGTAGCCGAAGGCGTCGCCGGTGATGGTGATTTCCTGGACGCGGCCCTGATCCACGGCCTCATACAGGGCACTTTGGGTCAGCGGTTCGGCGGTCTCCGAGGGTGTGGAAAAAAACTTGATCACGACGATCAGGCCGATAAAGATCGTGGCCCAGATCAGGATCGTTTTGACATGCTGATTCACGAAGATCCCTCCGGCGGGGGGCCGATCCGCCGGGGCGGACCTGCATCGAAACGCCTGAGCAGTAATTCTAGGGTGGCGGCGGTGCTACCGCCATCCGGGACCTTTCGCCGCACTTTCCTGCTGCAGGGCGGGAGGAAGTGATCCGATCACTCCTCCACGTAGCCGATGTAGGGCAGGTTGCGATAGGTTTCGCCATCGTCGAGGCCGTAACCCACGACCCACCTGTCCGGAATCTCGAAGCCCCGGTACTCGACCCGGGTCTCCACTTGCCGCCGGGGGACCTTGTCGAGCAATACGGCGGTGCGGATCCGCGCCGGGCGCCGGGAGGCCATTCGCTCCTGGAGCCGGGTGAGAGTGATCCCGGTGTCGAGGATGTCCTCGATGATCAGCAGGTCGGCGCCCTTGATCGGAAACGGATGGGTGAAGATGAAGTCGGTGGCTCCCGGGTCCTCGGGGTCCTTGTGGGTCTCGAGAAAGCCAATCCGGGTACGGCGGTCGATGGCCCGCAGCAGGTCGGCGGCGAAGACGAACGCGCCCTTGAGCACGATCAGGGCTGCGATCTCGCCGTCCTCGGGGGTCTGTTCGGTGATCGCCCGGCCCAGTTCCCGGACCCGGCTCTGGATCTCCTCGGCGGAATACAGGATCTCGGGAGCCAGCGTCCTAGCCATCGAAGCCTTCCTCCTCGGCAGATGAGGCGAGCATGATGACCCCTTTTTCGCGCCGAGCCACCCATCCCATGGGCAGGTCGACTCGTCGTCCCGGTCCGCGGGCCTCGATCAGGGCATCGATCCCCTCGAGGTGGGCCCGGGTCAGCCGCAGCTCCGGTCCCGCCAGGGCCTGGAGCTGATCGCGGAGCAGCAGGCGGCGCAGCGCCGAGGGGAGGTCTGCCAGCCGGCGGCGGTCGAAGGCCCGGCTGCCGGCCGGCGCGGGCAGCGGCTCCGGGGCCAGGCGCTCGGCGAGGGCCGCGAGTGCCTCTCCCTCCTCCCGCGCCAGGCTCGCGGAGCGGGCGATGCCGGCCAGGGCGGCTTCGCCCAGGGCCCGGGTCAGAGCCGGCAGCACGATGTGGCGGATCCGGTTGCGCGCGGCATCCAGGCCGGCGTTGCTGGCGTCCTCGCGCCAGCCTTCTCCCTGGCGTTGCAGCAGCTCGCGCAGGGTTCGTCGCGAGACCCCCAGTAGCGGGCGCCACAGAGGGGGTGTCCACCGGGTCATCGCGCCGGCCCCCGTCAGGCTGGTACCTCGAGCCAGGCGGTAGAGCACGGTCTCCACCTGGTCCTCGAGCTGATGACCGAGGGCGATGGCCGCGGCCCCTTCCGCTGCGGCAGCCTGTCGCAGAAACTCGTGGCGCAATCGCCGGGCAGCGTCTTCCGGGCTGACTCCCGGCTCCGGGATGGCGCTTCGCTGCGCGCTGTAGCAGTCCAGGCCGAGACGACGGCAGACCTGCTCGACGAAGCGCCGGTCTTCCGCGGAGGCTTCGCCCCGCAGGCCGTGGTCGAGGGTGGCGGCTGCCAGGGTCCATCCCCGGCCGGGAGCCAGGGCCGCGAGCAGGAAGAGCAGGGCCAGGGAATCGGCGCCCCCCGAGACCGCCACCAGGATGCGCGCGCCTCGTGGCGGTGCCCACGGACGGGTCAGCTCCTCGAGCAGCGTGGGAGGGGTCGTGCGCAGCCATGTCTCGGGGG
>JALTMS010000219.1 GCA_027001345.1 Acidobacteriota bacterium
CAGAAGGAGCAGGGTCCGGCGCGCCGGCGGGCCGGACCCTGCTCCTTCTGCGCACAAAGGGCCTGCCGGCCGATGAACTCGGGCTTGTCCCAGTCGACGATGAACTCGAGGCCGGCCTCGAGGACCGTGGTCTGCTCGTCGATGTCGTTGCCGTAGAGTGGCAGCGCCGCTTCCAGGCGCAGCGAGTCTCGCGCTCCCAGACCGGCAGGACGCAGGCCATCGGCCGCGCCGGCCTCGAGCAACGCGTCCCACAGCACTCCGGCCGCCACCGGATCGGCGAAGATTTCCCAGCCCATCTCGCCGGTGTAACCCGTTCGCGCGGCGATCACCCGCTGACCGGCCACCGAGCCCTCCACCACCCGGTAGTACTTCACCGCCAGAGCGTCGAAACCTTCGGCCAGCCGCGAGAGGATCGCCCTCGCCCGGGGGCCCTGCAGGGCGAGCAGAGCGAAGTGCTGCGAGCGATCCTCGAAGCGAACGTCGAAGCGGCGGATGTGCTCTTCGATCCAGCGCCGATCCTTGTCCAGATTGGCGGCATTGACCACCACGAGAAAGCGCTGTTCACCGAGCCTGTAGACGAGAATGTCGTCGACGAAAGTCCCCTTCTCCGTGGTCAACGCGCTGTAGGCCGCTCGCCCCACCTCCAACGCCGAAATACGGCTCGGAGTCAGGTCGTCGAGACACGCCGCCGCCTGGCGACCGTCGAAGAAGAACTCGCCCATGTGACTGACGTCGAACAGGCCGGCTGCCTGCCGTACAGCGCGGTGCTCCTCGACCAGACCGCTGTACTGCACCGGCATTTCGTAGCCCGCGAAGGGGACCATCTTGGCGCCGGCAGCCAGGTGACGCTCGTGCAGCGGCGTGCGCAGGAGATCGCTCATCGTTCCACCTCGGACAGCTCTGCGTCTCCACGGCGTACCCGACCGCAGGCCATGAACGAGAACAGGGCTCGGGTCCCACCGCGCGGAGGGAGCACGAGCAGGGAGGTGGGTGATCCTAGCACCAGCCAGCGAGGGCCAGCAATCTCGCCAGAATTCTTTTCAGCGCCGGCGCCACCGTGCCGCCTTGCGGTCGAAGCACCAGACGCCGAGTCGAGCCGTGGGGCCACTGACGCGGATCGCGCACAGCCCCTGGCGACCGTCGGTCAGGAACAGGGAGCCGGGCGAGGCTCGGCCGAGGGCGGTGAACACCGCGAGACGAGAGGATCCGAACCGAACACTGGGCTCTTCGGGCGAGAGAATCCGCGTCGATGGCGGCAGGTCGGGCACACCCGTCCAGGCCGGGCGCCCGATTCTCACCCCCGGCTGGTCGCGGGCGATGCGGAAGGGCGGCCCCGCGGCATCGATCTTCTCGTCGATCTCGCGCCGCCTGAGACCGTTGCCATTGCCGTCGGCAGCCCAGCGCAGGGGCTCGTCACCATCGAGGGGAAAGACCAGCCCCCGAGACCGGCCATCGCCCCGGGCGGCCACGCCGGCCGCCCGCATCTGCGCCGCCAGGCCGAGGGCGGCGGCCTCCACCGACCGGCTCCGGGCCAGGGGCATCAGGCGGGCCCCGATGCCGATCAGAAGGGCGGCGCCGGCCGCCGTGACGACCACGGCGACCAGCGTCTGTCCACGGGAATCGCGGGCCGGTGTCACCGGCTCACTTCTTTCCCTTGGTCGATCCCTTCGCCGCCTGTGGGGACACCTTCAGATGCGGCTTGAGACGGGCGAGCAGCTTGGGCCCGATGCCCTTGACCTCGAGCAGATCTTCGACCCGCCGAAACGCGCCGTGCTCCTGCCGATAGGCGACGATCCGGCCTGCGAGAGCCGGCCCGATTCCCTTGAGCGAGATCAGTTCGTTGAGACTCGCACGGTTGATGTCCACGGGCGACTGGGCGGAGGCGACCGTTTTCTCTCCCGGCGCGGTCGTCGCAGCGGCGGCGAGCCCCGGAGCGAAGAGCAGCATGGCCAGCAGCGAGAGCAGGATCAGGGGACGGGGGTCTGGTGAACGGTGATGTCGATACATGGTTTCTCCTTTCCGGCAAGCCGTTGGAGCCTGCCGCCCCTTTCTTCGCAAGACGCGTGCCGCCCGAAACTCCACGGCCGAGCGTCGGTTTTTTCCGTCGGGCGTCCGCATGCGGACACTTGCCCCGGACACTTGCGGACACTTCCGTTGGCAGCTCCGCAGCCCGCGGCGTCAGGCTCCGCGGTGCACGGAAGCGGTCTTCCGGCAGCGGACGGTGATCAAAGCGCGCTACAATGCCACTGACCGCAGAGCTTTCCCGGGGGACGGTCCCGGAGGGCAGGCGAAGGCGCGGGCCCTCCCAGGGAGAAGAACCATGAAACGGGAGTTCACCTACACCAAGCAACGGCTGATCTTCATCCTCGAAGACCTGCTCTCCCGTGACATTCATGGTGGTCCGCGTTACCAGGCCCCCGAAAACGTCGAGGAGGGGTTCGAGAAGCGGGCGACCCTGGAGTTCCTACTCTGGTTTCTCGCCGAGGCCTTCCCTGACGGCATGTCCTTCCATTGCTCGTTCGACGACCTGGAAGAGGACTATCCCGAGGCTCTGGCCCGCGTGATCGCCGACGGCAAGGGCTGGGCCGCGCGCCACGTCTGCGAACAGGAGCAGGCCGAGAACGTCGTCTTCGTGGACTTTCGAAAGCCCTGACCGGCGGCGGCACCGCAGCCCCACCGCTCAGTCGTCCCCCTCCCCCGGAACTGTCCCGGATTCGAGTCGCTCTCGGACCCAGGCGAGGGCGCCTTCGAGATCCTCGAACGCCTCGTCGAGTTGCGCCTGGTAGGCGGCCTCGAGCCAGCGTCCGATGATCGGCCCGGGCTCGACTCCCAGAGCGAGCAGGTGTCGACCCATCAGTAGCGGCGCTGGCGCGGAACGAGCCACCTCGATCGATCGCGCCACCTCGAGCATCTCCCGAGCGGCCGGCGGACAGCCACCGGCGAGCGGCGGGCGGGCGGAATGATCCGCCTCGATCAGCCGCACCAGGGCCTCGATTGTCTCTCCCTCGTCGCCCAGAGCGCGGGACAGACGCCGGATCGCCCTCGGAGAGCCCCGAAAGCCCAGGTGGTCGAGGTGACGACGGCAGAGGATGATCACGCGCCTCCGCAGGCGATACGGCATGTCGATCCGACGGAGAAAAGCCTCGAAGGTTTCCACCGTCTCGCCATGCCCTCGACTGCGCACCCGCTCACCTTCGCGAGTCGTCGTCTCGGGCTTGCCCAGGTCGTGGGTCAGTGCCGCGAGTAGCAGCACCAGCCGCGGCTCGCCCCCCAGAGCCTGCCGGCGAGCCAGGTCAGCGGCCGCGTCACAGGTCAGCAGAGTGTGGGTCCACACATCGCCCTCCGGATGCCACTGGGGATCCTGGGGACAGCCGATCAGGGCCTCGAGTTCGGGATACAAGCCGATCCACCCGCACGCGCGCAGCAATTCCAGTCCGCGCGAAGGCCGCGTTGCCCGTGCGGCCCACTTGCTCCACTCGACCCACACCCGTTCGGCGGCGAGGGTCGGGGCCTCGCTCAGCATCGAGCGGCAAAGCTCGACCGTTTCGGGCTCGGCCCGAAGATCGAAGCGAGCTGCGAGTTGGAAACCCCGCAGCACCCGCAGGGGATCCTCGACGAAGGCGCGGCCCACATGACGCAGCCGGCGCAGGCACAGATCTCTCTCGCCGCCCCAGGGGTCGAGCAGCAGGTCGCGCTCCGGATCATAGCCCATGGCGTTGATGGTGAAGTCCCGCCGGGCAGCAGCCTCTTCGAAGCTCATCTGCGGATCGGTCGTGATGACGAAACCCCGGTGACCGTGCCCTTGTCGGGAGTCCCGCCGCGGCAGACTGATGTCCACCGTACCCTCCCCCGCGCCTCCGACCTTGAACACGCCGAAACTGCGACCGACGGCGTTGACCTTCAGGCCGGCCGCCAGCAGGGCTTGCTCGAGGTCCGCTACTTCGAGCCCGAAGACCTCCAGATCGAGATCCTTCGATTCCAGCCCCAGCAGAGCGTCACGTACCGCACCACCGACGACGATCGCCCGTCCCGAACGTCGGGCGACGGCTTCCACCACGCGGCGTGCCAGCGCTGTCAGCCGCGGCTTCACGGGAACTCTACTCGGAGGGAGCGGGCGCCGACACGGGAGTCGGCTCGGAACGACCGACGAACGCCTTGCGCAGATCGAGCGCGATGACCGTCACGGCAAAGGTCAGCAGCACCACGAAGCCCACCTGCAGAATCACTTCCTTGATCCGGGGCGTCAGGTCCCGGCGGATCGACGACTCCACCAGCAGGATCAGGATATTGCCTCCATCGAGCACCGGAATCGGCAGCAAGTTGAAGATCCCCAGGTTGATGCTGATGAAGGCCAGCAGACCGAACAGCGGCCGCCAACCGTATTGAGCCTGGTCCTGGGTGATGCGTGCGATCTCGAGCGGCCCGGAGAGCACGCCCACACCGACCTTCATCCGCACCAGCGACGAGACCGTGCGCAACAGCAGCCGCACGTTCTCGCGAGCCTTGCTCAACGCTCGCATCAGGGCCTCTCCAGGAGGATAGCGCACGATCTTGCCCGGATAGCCGAGGCTGACCCCGATCCGCCCCTTGCCCTCCTCGGTGGCCTGCGGCACGACGGAGAGTTCGAGCCGCTGATCGCCGCGTACGACTTCGAAAACCACTCTCTGGCCTGCCCGCTGCTGGATGTACTCGATCAGAGACTCCATGCTGGCCGGTGCGTGCCCGTCGAGACCGATGATCCTGTCGCCGATTTCGACTCCCGCCGATGCAGCGGGAGACCCCTCGAGCACGGCTCGAACGATGATCGACGTCGCCACACCGATGCCGTCGTAACCGACGCCATGGAGCGGATCCATTGCGATGTGAACCGGCACGGTGAGGGCTCGCCCGTCCCGTTCGATGTGATAGTCCACCTCCTGCCCCGGCCGGAAGAGAACTTCCTTGCCGTACTGGGCATAGGACTCGAGCTGCAGATCGCCGAGGGCCAGGATCCGATCACCAGGCTCGATGCCCGCTGCGGCCGCGGGCGAGTCCGGTCGGACCTCTTCGACCACCGGCGGTCCCTGCGGGATGTCCAGTTCCATGTCGCCATAGACCAGGATGCCCCACCACAACACGATGGCGAGTACCACGTTCATCGCGGGGCCAGCGAAGAAGACCACCAGCCGCTGCCAGCGGGGCTTGGCGGTGAACAGCGCCGGGTCGTCCGGGTCGGCGTGTTCGTCGTATTCCCCGGCCATCTTCACATAGCCCCCGAGAGGCACGGCCGCGACCCGATAATCGGTATCACCCCGCCGGAAACCCGCCAGGCGCGGCCCAAAACCGAGGGAGAAGACTTCCACGCGAATGCCGAAAAACTTGGCCGCCAGGAAATGTCCAAACTCGTGCACGAACACCAGCGTGCCCAGGACCAATATCAGGTAGAACGCACGTTCGAGCACCAGCATCACCCGGCCATCTCCTCATTGACGATGCGCATCGCCTCGCGCCGCGCGCGACGATCGGCATCGAGTACTTCCTCGAGTTCGTTCACATTGCCCGGCGGCAGCGCCCCGAGCACACCCTCGATGACCTCTGGAATCTGGAGGAAGCCGATCCTTCCGTCAAGGAAGGCCTCGACAGCCACCTCGTTGGCCGCGTTGAGCCGGGCCGGCGCATCCCCCCCTTCCGCCAGCACCCGGTAGGCCAGATCGAGACAGCGAAACACTTCTGTATCCGGAGACTCGAACTCCAGAGCCGGCATGGCCAGCAGGTCGAGCCGCTCGCCCGCCGACTCCCAGCGCTCCGGCCACGTCAGGGCGTACTGAATCGGATGCTTCATGTCCGCCCGTCCGAGCTGGGCGATCACCGATCCGTCACGAAACTCGACCATCGAATGAACCACGCTCTGCGGATGAACCACCACGTCGATCGTCTGGGGCGACAAGCCGAACAACCAGTGCGCCTCGATCACCTCCAGGCCCTTGTTCATCAGGGTCGCCGAATCGATGGTGATCTTCGGTCCCATCTGCCACGTCGGATGAGCCAGGGCCGCGCGCCGCGTGACCGTGGTGAGTTGTTCCCTGTCCCGGCCGCGAAAGGGCCCTCCCGACGCCGTGAGTATCAATCGCCGCACCTCCCCGCGCTCTCCGGCACGCAGGCACTGATGGATGGCATTGTGCTCGCTGTCGACCGGCAGCAGGTGGGCGCCGGAATCCCGGGCAGCGCGCACCATCAGCTCGCCGGCGACCACCAGCGCCTCCTTGTTCGCCAGTCCCACCACCAGACCGGCGGAAACCGCAGCCAGGGTGGGCACCAGTCCTGCCGCCCCCACGATGCCGGCAATCACCACCTCGGCCCCGGTTCCCACCGTGACCTCCGCCGCTCCCCGGGAGCCGATGCGAATCTCCGGCGCCTGTGCTCCGAGGCGCCGCCGCAGATCGTCTGCGACCTGCTCGGTGGAGACAGCCACCGCACGGGGCCGGAAGCGGCGCACCTGCTCGGCGAGGCGTTCCATGCGCCGCCCAGCGACCAGCGCGACGACCTCGAAACGGCCCGGGTGGGCCTCGACTACCTCGAGGGTGCTTCGGCCGATCGAGCC
>JALTMS010000220.1 GCA_027001345.1 Acidobacteriota bacterium
TCATCACCGGGGCCAGAGCCAGCAACAGTCCGACCGCTCCCGCTTCGATCAGGAGCTGAAGGTAGTCGTTGTGGGCGTAGTTGTAGCGTCCGAGGATCTCCGGCGGGCGGCGGGTGGCGAAGACCCACTCGAAGCTGCCGCCGCCGGTGCCGAAGAACGGGAAGTCTCGCAGCAGGGAGAGGCTGGTGCGAGCCACCGCGCCGCGCCCCTGGGCGGAGGTCCACTCCATCGGCAGGTCGCCGACACGTTCCATCATTGCCGGGCCCACGAGCAGCAGGGTCGGTACAGCGATCATGGCCAGCACGGCGGCCGTCACGGTGCGGGTCGTCGCTCGGCCCCGCAGCAGCAAGGGCAGGGCCGGCAACAGGACCAGCAGGGCTCCCCCGAGCCCGCCCCGGGACTTGCTGGCCAGGATGCCGGCGAGCTGCAGGCCGACGATCAGCATCAGGGTCACCCGGATCGCCGTTTCTCGCTCGGCTCCCTCGCCGCGGCGCTGTTCGTCCTTCCGGCTGGCCAGCAGGCTCAGCGAACAGCCCAGGCCGAGGTAGAGCATCTGTGCGAAATGGTTGCGGTTGACCAGGGTTCCCGTCGCGCAGTCGAGGTAGGAGGTCTTGGTCGCCCAGAGGATGCGGTCGCTCAGACCCAGCCACTGGTTGATGCCGTACGCGGCCTCGCCGGCGGTGAAGACGGCGACGGTCACCAGCAGCAGACGCCGGTGTTCGGGCGAGGCGGCGAAGAAGGTGCGGGCCGCGAGAAAGACGATCGCTGCTGCAGCGACGTGGAAGAAGAACTGACGAGCTGCGATCGGGTCGAGGGCCAGGGGCAACCAGGAGCCCGGACTGCCGTCCAGCACGGCCGGTGGCGCGCAGCCCACCAGCGCTCCCGGCCAGAAGCGCTCGAACCACTCGACAGTGGCGGGGGAGGCCACGCGCAGCAGGCTCACCGGCAGGGGCAGCGACTGCAACAGCAGCCAGGTCGGCAGTGCGACGGTAGCCAGAACCCAGCCCCCGCTCGGGCGGCGGCGGGGCTCGGCGGCCAGCAGGACCAACCCGCCCAGGGCCAGAAAAAGCCCGGCCACCAGGTGATACAGCGAGTAGCGGTCGGCTCCCACCGGCAAGCGGGTGCCGCCGAAGAGGAAGGCGGTGGCCAGTACGGCGCCCGCCAGCAGCCAGGCCCAGATCCTCTCCGTCGCGCTCGGGGGCATCTCGACTCAGCCGCGAATCGGCCGGGCAGGCCTCACGACTTCCCCGCTCCGACCGGCTTCTTCCGGCCGCGGCGGGAGTCCTCGGAGTAGCCGTAACGGTAGTAGCGATACTGGTAGGGGACGTGGTCGGTCTGCACCGCGTTGAGCACGATACCCAGCAGATTGACCCGACCTGTGTCGAGCTTCTCCTTGCCCAGCCGGCCGGCTTCGCGGGAGGTGAAGGCCGAGCGGATCACCAGCACCATGCCCTCGAGCTTGCGGCCGACCAGCAGCGGATCGACCACCGAGAGCACCGGCGGG